>CANFCA010000093.1 GCA_947445045.1 Gallionellaceae bacterium | reverse complement strand
TTGCCTGATGACATTACGTTGCCGCTAATTTGGGCGGGATTGCTATTCAATCTCTTCGGCACATTTACTGATTTACACAGCGCGGTGATCGGCGCAGTAATCGGCTATCTGATTTTATGGGGCGTGTATTGGCTATTCAAGCTCACCACGGGCAGAGAAGGCATGGGCTATGGTGATTTTAAATTGCTCAGCGCGCTCGGCGCATGGTTTGGCTGGCAGCTATTGCCACTGATTCTGGTGCTATCTTCATTGGTAGGCGCAATCATCGGCATCAGCTTAATCGTGCTATTCAAACATGGTCGCAACATCCCGATTCCTTTCGGCCCATACTTGGCGGGGGGTGGTTTGATTGCTTTGTTCTGGGGGCAAACGCTTACGCACCAGTATTTGCATTTGCTCGCCCCATAAAATGAATCTTTGCATTGGACTAACTGGCGGCATAGGTTGTGGAAAAAGTACGGTATCCAAGTTATTATCAGAACGTGGCGCGGGCATCATAGACACGGACCTCATTGCACACCAACTTACACACAATAACGGTAGCGCTATCACAGCCATTCGTGAAGCTTTCGGCGTTGATTACGTTAGCAGCGACGGCGCGTTAAATCGCGAAAAAATGCGCACACTCATTTTTTCGGATGCCATCGAAAAACAGCGTTTAGAAAGCATTCTTCACCCATTGATTCTTGCGCAAGCGAAAAGCGAATTACAGTCATTACCGAATAAACCTTACATCATCATTTCTGTGCCGCTACTATTCACCAGCCCAACATTCCAACAACTGGTTCAGCGGACCCTCGTGGTAGATTGCGCTGAAGAACAACAAATCTCACGAGTGATGACACGCAGTCAAATGACCGAAAGTGAAGTGCGCAAAATTATTGCCCAACAAACACCCCGATCTGAGCGATTACAGCGCGCTGACGATGTAATTACCAATGACTCCAGCATAGACAACCTCACAGCACAAGTGGATTTTTTGCATAAATTTTACACTTCCTCACAAAACAACAATTGACGTTACTACTGTGTTCAATATATCGTTCGGCACTCATTTTATTCCCTCAAATTATTGGACGATGTTCGCGTGATTAGCTACGAATTCCCCCTAAATGAGAAAGTGCGCACCCTGTTGCGCTTGGAGGATTTATTCGCACGCATTGATTACTTTATCGAGCGCGGTGAGACCACCGATCATCATGCGGCACTACTCACGCTGTTTGAAATTTTTGATGTGGCGTGTCGCGCCGACTTGAAATCTGAATTACTGCAAGAGATGGAACGCCAAAAACGTTATCTTGCTACCCTGCACAACAACCCCGCAATTTTTGAAGACGCGCTCGACAAAATTCTCGCGGAGCTTGATGCTGCTTCGGCAAACCTATTCGGCATGACAGGGAAAATTGGACAAGCCCTGCGTGAAAATGAATGGCTGATGGGCATTAAACAGCGCACCGTTATTCCGGGTGGCACATGCGAATTTGATTTGCCGTCTTATCACTACTGGCAACAACAAGATGTTACAGCACGGCGTACCGCCCTAAACGGTTGGCTTGCACAATTTCTACCTATTCAGATTGGACTCACAATCATCCTTAAACTGCTGCGAGAAAACGGCAAGACACGCCATTTTACGGCCCTTCAAGGTGCATTCCAGCAGATGCAGGGCGGTCATGTCGCGCAAATTCTACGAGTCCGTCTGGATGAAAAGTTGGCTTGTATTCCTGAAGTAAGCGCAAACAAATACGCGATTAACATTCGCTTCATCACAGCTAACTACGCAGCAAAATCCTCTCAATTCGAGCAAGACATTCCATTCGAGCTCACTTTTTGTAGTCTCTCTTCATAATGTCTAGCAACACTCCACCAGTCGTGGCTTGTCCACATTGTGGCACTGAGCACGTTTGGGACACAAATAACAAAGCGCGACCATTTTGCAGCGAACGCTGCAAGCTGATTGATTTAGGCAGATGGGCGACTGAAGATTATCGCGTTGAGCAACCCGATAGCGAGCAGGACTTTACAGAACCGCCTCACCAAGCTTGACTAAGTAAAGCAATGCCATGTGCGCCATATTGCTGCGCCATCCCCAAGTCGTCTACCTTCAACCCACCCAATGCGTAAATCGGCATTTTCGTTTCACTCGTTAATTCTGAAAACTTTTCCCATCCTAGGTGCGGCTCGCCAGGATGGCTGGGAGTCGGCAACACAGGGCTAAGCAACGCAAAATCAAAACCCAACTCCGCTGCACGCCTTAATTCTATTGCGTTGTGGCACGACGCTGCACACCAATAAAATGGCGGTCTCTGCGTGCAACTCAATAACTGCGCGGCAGAATAATGCACGCCATCCGCGCCCACTTCCTCCGCTAATTTTTCGTCACCATTGATTAACACTTTCGCCTCATAGCGATGTGCGAGTTGTACTACTTGCTGAGCAAGCTCGAATAAGTCATTTGCGGATAATTTATTTTCGCGTACTTGCAGCAGTTGCAAACCATTTTGTAAAGCACGCTCCAACCGAAGCATAAATTCATCGCAACCTAATGCCGCCGCATTACTAATGGCATAAATATTGGGTAGCGATAACGCGCGAAGAATAGGCGCGTTTGCAGGTAAAATAGGCGCGACTGAAATTTCTGACGAACGTTGCCAACTCAGTTGCTGAGTTTCGCGGCCATGCAGTTCTCCTTGCCAAGCAACAACGCGAAAAAAATGCAGCCTGACTGTCGCGTGCGGGTAAGCAAATTCACGCAGCAACCAAGGGTAGGCGGTGGTCACCGTGATGCCCAATTCTTCCTCTAGCTCTCGACACAATGCTTGATGGGGCGACTCACCCAGCTCAATTTTCCCGCCAGGGAATTCCCAATACCCTTCGTAGGCCTTTCCAGCTGGTCGTTGCGCTAAAAGGAATGTTCCATCTGATCGTAATAAAACAGCGGCGGCGACTTCGGTTATTTTTTGTGAAGTCATGTTGCTGAATTTGCAACATAACGCGAACCACACCAATCCCGCGCAAACTGCCCGGCCACACGTCCACTGCGTGAGCCGCGCGATAATGACCAACGCAAAGCTTCACCACGCACCTGTTCCGTTATGCCTTGCTGCCAACCATAGTGTTGTAACCAGTGCGCCGCGACATCCAAGTATTCTTCTTGGCTAAACGGATAGAATGAAATCCACAAACCAAAACGTTCGGAGAGTGAAACTTTCTCCTCCACACTTTCTGCCGGATGAATTTCATCACCAACATATTTCGTTGCCAGATTTTCCTGCATATAATCGGGCATCAGATGGCGGCGATTCGACGTGGCGTAAATTAGCAGGTTATCTGAAAAAGCCACCAAATCCCCATCCAGAGCGGCTTTTAACGCTTGGTAGCCAGCTTCATCCGCATTGAATGACAAGTCATCACAATACAAAATAAATCGCTCGCTACGGCCTTGCACCAAACCGACGATAATCGGCAAATCAACTAAATCTTGCTTATCAATTTGAATTACCCGCAAGCCTTGTTCAGCGTATTCATTCAACAACGCTTTAACTAGCGACGACTTGCCTGTGCCTCGCGCTCCGCTCAACAACACATTATTTGCCATGCCACCGCGCACAAATTGCAGCGTATTTTGCTGAATGCGTTGTTTTTGATTATCAATGCCGAGCAGGTCGGTCAGTGCAATGCGCTGAAAATTTGCTACGGGTTGAAGAGTACGTTGCTGGTGATTCCAACGGAATGCCTGCGCATCATTCCAAGCAGGCTCTATCGAAATAGATGGGGGAATTATTTTTTCAAGTCGCTCAAGCAAGCGGTGTGCTTGAGCGAATAGTGTATCTATTGTGACTGTCACAGCAAGTCTCTTTAGGCAGCCACTCGCTCAATAATTACTTAGGATGCTGCTCCATCCAGTCTTTGGCTGCAACTTGCGCTTGATCAATTTGCGCTGGTGTCATTTTACTTAATGCAACTTTCGCATTTTGTGCCGCCGAGACATTCTTTCTCATACCCGCAATAGAGAACCATTTGTAAGCCTGTGTCCAGTCTTGAGCAACACCCTCACCTTTTGCATAACGAAGACCTAGGTTATCCATTGCATCCGTATGACCTTGCTCCGCCGCCTTAGCAAAATAGAGTGCAGCTTGCTTATCATCTTGAGCCACACCTTGACCTTGGTGATACAGCGAACCTAAATTAAATTGCGCAGACGCATCTCCTTTATCAGCAAGCTCCTTAAATTTAGCAGCCGCAACATCAAACTTACCTGCTTGATAAGCATCAACACCCTCTTGATAGGTTTTTGGCGCTTCGACTGCAGCAGCAGGGGCAGGGGCTTCAGACTTGTTCGCTGCGTCTTGCGGTGCCTTTTTGCTACAGCCCGCTGATGCGGCCACCAGCATGGTGGCAAACATTAAACCGAGAATCTTTTTTGTATGTGCGTTATTCATTACCACTCCTAAAATTAAATCTAAATTTGTTAACTACGATAGCTTGCGTTGATTTTAACGTAGTCGTAAGAGAAATCACAAGTCCACAAGGTTGCATTCGCGGCAGCACGGTTAAGTACCACGCGTATCGTAATATCACTTTGCTGCATGATGCGCTGACCATCTTCTTCACGATAGCAAGTTGCACGCCCACCATTTTCAGCAACCAATACCTCATCCAGATAAAGCTGGAGCGCGGTTACATCGAGGTCTGCAACCCCCGCATAGCCTATCGCTGCGAGGATGCGTCCCAAGTTTGGATCGGAAGCAAAAAACGCCGTTTTCACTAAGGGTGAACGCGCAATGGCGTAACCTATTTTTTTACATTCCTCGGCATCTTTACCGCCTTCGACTTTAACGGTGATAAATTTGGTCGCACCTTCACCGTCACGCACAATGGCTTGAGCTAAGTAAATTGCAACCTCACTAATCGCCTCGACCAATGCGTAATAAGCAGCGCTGTCAAATGCACTCACCTCGACTAACCTTGACTGCCCCGTGGCAATTAACATCAGTGCATCGTTAGTCGAAGTATCACCATCCACCGTGATGCAATTAAACGAACGATTCGCTGCTCCGCGCACCATCTCTTGCAATAATTGCTGGCTGATCGCCGCATCGGTTGCGATGTAGCCCAGCATCGTCGCCATGTTCGGGTGGATCATGCCAGAGCCTTTGGCGATGCCCGTAATAGTGACTGTTACGCCATCCACTATCACTTGTTTGGAAATTGCTTTAGCCACAATATCCGTGGTCATAATTGCTTGTGCAGCATCGTACCAATTGTCGGCTCGCATATTCGCCACTGCGCCCGGTAATCCTGCGGCGATTTTCGCCACAGGCAATGGCTCCATAATCACCCCTGTGGAATACGGTAAAATTTGCGTAGGCTTGCAGTTCAACAATCCTGCCAACGCGGCGCACGTAGTTCGTGCATCTTGCATGCCTTTCTCACCCGTTCCTGCATTGGCATTACCCGTGTTAATCAACAATGCTTTGATACCATCAGCATGAGCAAGATGTTCGAGCGCGACAATCACGGGAGCGGCGCAAAAGCGATTGGTAGTGAATACACCTGCCACGCGTGCGCCATCACATAATTGCATCACCAACAAATCTTTTCGATTGGGGCGTTTAATTCCCGCTTCGGCAATGCCCAACGAAACGCCC
>CANFCA010000092.1 GCA_947445045.1 Gallionellaceae bacterium | reverse complement strand
CGCTACACCAATGGCGTAAGAAAAGTTGTCGCCAAAACGGGCCGATATTTGTTGGTGTATGCAGCGATATTTGTTGCCATGGGTTGGCTGTTCACAATTTTGCCGGGCAGTTTTTTGCCTGAAGAAGATCAGGGCTATTTCATCAACGTGATTCAGTTGCCAGCGGGCGCAACTAACGAGCGCACCTTGGAAGTATTGGATCAAGTCGAGCAACACTATCTCAAAATGCCAGAAGTAGAACACGTGATTGGCGTGGCTGGATTTTCATTCTTCGGTCGCGGACAAAATGCCGCGATTGCGTTTGTCAGATTGAAAGATTGGGATGAGCGCACCGCGCTTGACAGTACTGCACCTGCGATGGCGCGCAAGGCGACCATGATGTTATCGCGTATTAAGCAAGCAATGATTTTTGCGATCAATCCACCGCCGATTCCTGAGTTGGCGGCAGTCGGTGGTTTCGATTTCCGCATGGAAGATCGAGGTGGGGTAGGGCGCGATAAATTATTGGAAGCGCGCAATATGGCGTTGGGCATGGCCGCGCAGAACCCAGTATTGGCGGGTGTTAGGCCAGAAGGACAAGAAGCAGGGCCGCAATTATTCCTTGATGTGGACAGATTGAAATCCGAATCGTTGGGTGTATCGATTACTGATTTGAATGACACGTTGCAATCTTCGTTAGGTGTTGCTTACATCAATGATTTTGTCAGGCAAGGACGGATTCTGCGCGTGCAAATGCAAGCCGAAGCTGACTTGCGCCGCACGCCTGAAGACATTCTGAAACTCTCGGTGCGCAACGGCAAAGGACAGATGGTGCCCCTGTCTGAAATAGCCAAGGCAAAATGGATTAGCGGCTCACCGAAATTAGATCGCTACAACGGTTTACCCTCGATGAAAATTTCTGGCGGCGCAGCGCCGGGTCGCAGTAGCGGTGAAGCCGTCGCAGCGATGGAGGAAATCGCCAAAAAATTACCAGCGGGTGTGGGCTTTGAATGGTCTGGCACTTCGTTTGAAGAGCGGCAGTCCGGCTCGCAAGCCCCGTTGTTATTTGGCATTTCGCTATTCGTAGTATTTTTATGTCTAGCGGCATTGTTTGAAAGCTGGTCGATTCCCTTCGCCGTTTTGTTAGTCGTGCCGCTCGGTGTATTCGGCGCGGTGGTGGCTGTGACGTTGCGCGAATTGCCTAACGACGTGTATTTCAAAGTAGGCTTGATTGCCATCATCGGCTTGTCATCCAAGAATGCGATTTTGATTATCGAGTTCGCACGCAGATTGCAAGACGATGGTATGAGTTTGATCGACGCGGTGTTAGAAGCCTGTCGCTTACGTTTCCGTCCCATCTTGATGACCTCCATTGCCTTTGTGGTGGGTGTGTTGCCACTGGCAATCTCCACTGGCGCAGGCGCGCAAAGCCGCCACGCGATTGGTACAGGCGTGATGGGCGGCATGATTGCGGCAACATTGTTGGCGGTGTTTTTAGTGCCGGTGTTTTTTGTGGTGATGCGTCGCATCTTCCCCGGTCATGCGCGTTCGCATAAGGAGGTTAGCCATGAAAAGGCTTAATGCACCATCCGCAATAATGTTGCCGTGTAGGAGCGAGCCCTGCTCGCGAAGCAATATGCAATCGCACGCAGGGCGTGCTCCTACAATGCTAAATCTCTGCACAAAGGTTTTTCTTGTCGCGGCATTGGCAGGTTGCTCACAAATGCCAAGTTACGAAAGACCTGCCGCACCGATTCCCAGTGCGTGGTCGAACACAACGCAGAGCGGTGCTAAACAGGTTTCAGGCGAAAATTACTTTCCTGATCCACGTTTACAAGCATTGATTAAAATCGCGTTAGAAAACAATCGTGATCTGCGCATCGCCACAGCACGTATCGCTGAAGCCCATGCTTTATACGGCATACAGGCTGCTGATCGTTATCCGAATGTGAATCTGAATACGAGCGGAACAGCATCACTCATCCCTGCTAGTGTGTCAGCAACAGGTAGTGCATTGCGCTCTAATCGCGTGGATGTAAATGCCAGCCTAGTTTCATTCGAGTTGGATTTTTGGGGTCGCGTAAGCAGTTTGAATGCCTCAGCCAAGGCCAGTTATTTGGCGACGGAATCAGCGCAGCGCGCGTTCCGTTTGTCGCTGACAGCGGATGTGGCGAATGCCTATTTGTCGGTGCTGGAGTTGCGTGAGCGAACTCAACTGACCGAGGAAACGCTGAAAGGTCGCGAATCCATACGCCAGCTAATTTCGCGTCGCCGCGATGTAGGTGTGTCCAATGATTTGGATTATCTGCAAGCGGAAGGCGCGTACCAAGCGGCGTTGGCGGAGCGTGCCAATCTGGAACGGCAACAAGCCGCTGCCGAGAATTTGTTGAATTTCTTGCTTGGTACAACCGTTGCGGAAATTAAAGGCTTACCAGCAGGCCGTGCGCTTGCCGAACAAAACATCGTATCGAATGGTTTAAGTGAGGTCTCTGCCGACGTGTTGTTGCAACGCCCCGATGTATTGGCAGCCGAGCAAAAGCTGATTGCCGCCAATGCCAATATCGGCGCAGCGCGTGCGGCGTTCTTCCCGCGCATTTCTTTGACCAGTGCGGTGGGTACTGCAAGCCGTAATTTGTCAGGATTGTTCGATGCAAATAGTGGTGCTTGGAGTTTTCAGCCCACCTTGACCTTGCCGTTATTTGATGCGGGGCGCACCGCCGCCAATGTCGATGTGGCGACAGCACGTAAAAACATCGCCGTGGCGGAATATGAAAAAACTATCCAGCAGGCATTCCGCGAAGTGGCGGATTTACTGACCGCGCGCGAAAAGCTCAATGAACAATTGACCGCGCAACAAGCCAATGCCGATTTGCAAGCGCAGCGGCTGCGTTTGGTTGATGCACGTTATAAAGCGGGCGTTTCCAACTACATCGAAGTGCTGGACGCACAACGCGAGCTATACACCGCGCAGCAAAGCGCCTTGCAAATCCGCCGCACGGTGTACTCAACCGCCGCGCAACTTTATAAAGCCTTGTCAGTCGAAACGGCGAGTGACAAGCTATGATGACCGAAGTCGAAATCAAATCTGCCAGTGAGCAAACGCGAGCACGTTTGCTGGAGGCGGCGCGTGAAACCTTTTCGCAGCATGGCTTTCAGGGCGCGACGGTGCGTGAGATTTGTCGTCGTGCGGAAGCCAATGTGGCGGCAGTCAATTACCACTTTGGCAGCAAAGATGGCTTATTGAGCGAAGCGTTAAATTTCGACCCGCTCAACGACATGCAGCTTGCAAATGTCGATGCTGCCGAATGCCCCAGAATACGCCTGCAACTTTTTATTCAAGAATTCATGTCGATGCTGCTCGATGAAAAAAAAGCTTCGTCGCAATGCCGCATCATGGCGCGCGAACTGGCTGACCCTACATCTGCATTAGACCAAATCGTGCGTGAAGCCATCGCGCCACTACATGATTTTTTAGGCAAATTGGTCGCTGAAGTTGTAGGCGAAAAAATCAGCAAAGCCGTATTGCGCCGTTGTGTGAATAGCATCATGGGACAATGTATTTTTTACAGTCATTCCTACCCGGTATTGCAACGCCTGCACCCTACCTTGCGCTATAACCCAAGCGAGATCAAAGCCATTGCCGAACACATCGCCGAATTTTCCTTGTTGGCGCTTCAGCAGATTGCTAAGAAATCAGAGTAGCGACGGCTTGATTAGCACCGTTCGCCCTGAGCGCAGGCAGTTTTATCGCCGAAGTCGAAGGGAGCGGTAGCACATACCCTTCGACTTCACTGCGATACGCTCAGGGCGAACGGTCTGCGTTTTTGACAGCTTCTTGAATTACAATCTCGCCTACTTAGTTAGTCGAAAGTCATCATGCAAGAAATAACCCTCACCCGTCCCGACGATTGGCATCTGCATCTGCGCGATGGTGCGCTGATGCAGTCCATTGTGCAGGACACCGCGCGACAATTCGCCCGCGCCATCGTCATGCCCAATCTCAAGCCACCTGTCACCACCACGGCACAAGCATTGGAATATCGCTCGCGCATTGTGGCTGCGTTGCCAGCAGGAGCGAAGTTCGAGCCATTGATGACGCTCTACCTTACCGACAACACCAGCGCGGATGAGATACGCAAAGCCACGCAAAGTGGCATCGTCCATGCCGTGAAGTATTACCCCGCCGGGGCGACTACCAACTCTGATGCAGGCGTGACGGATATTCGCAAAGCGTATTCTGCCTTGGAAGAGATGCAACGTTGCGGTATGCCACTGTTGGTGCATGGTGAGGTGACGGATAGCAGTGTGGATGTGTTCGACCGCGAGGCGGTGTTCATCGAGCGGGTGATGATTCCCTTGTTGCGCGATTTGCCGCAACTGCGCGTGGTGTTTGAGCACATCACCACCCAGCAAGCCGTGCAATTTGTGACGAGCGCGCCAGACCCTATCGCCGCAACCATCACCGCGCATCATCTGCTATACAACCGCAACGCCATGTTCAGCGGCGGCATGCGCCCGCATTATTATTGCCTGCCCGTGTTGAAACGCGAGCTGCATCGCGTCGCATTGGGTAAAGCGGCAATTAGTGGCAACCCAAAATTTTTTCTCGGCACGGACAGCGCACCGCACGCGCAACACACCAAAGAAGCGGCGTGTGGCTGTGCTGGTTGCTACACCGCCCACGCCGCGATGGAGCTATATGCAGAAGCGTTTGAGCAACTGGGTGCATTGGATAAATTAGAAGGCTTCGCTAGTTTTTATGGTGCGGATTACTATGGCTTGCCACGCAACCAAGACACCATCACCTTGCGCAAGGAAGAGTGGCAAGTGCCTGCGACGCAGGGCTTTGGTGAGAATCAGCTTGTAGCGTTAAGGGCGGGGGAGATGATGACGTGGAAGTTGGAGGGGACAAATTAAATTGAGCTTTTTTGAGTTACTTTATGAGCCAATTCAGCCTTTTGTTTGGCATCCAGAGCGATGCTTATACGGTAGCGTGTTTTTTCTATTTGCTTTTGACTATTAGGGCTGCACTTAGAGCCAATAACAGTAAAGCCAAATCTTCCAGACCATTATCGGTGGCAATTATCGCTTGGATTTTGTTTGGCATAAATGAATACGTTGCACACGTTTACGGAACCAATATAAGGGTGGATCTTTTATTTTTAAGCCCTATCATTTTGGTAATTTCAGTTTATGCCACGGGTTCTTTTATTAAGAGTCTCTTTATCCCTGAGTAGTAATCAGGGACAGTCCACGATATTTTGAGTAACATTCCTTAAACTAATTTTGGAGCATCATCATGAGTGCAACTACTTTTGAAATCCGCCCAGACTTGAAGAGCCAGCTCGACCATCTGGCACTAGAAAGCCATCGTAGTGAGAGTGAGTTGGCGAACGAAGCTTTGTCGCTTTATCTTGCCCAGCAGCGTCGCATTACTGCGCGCATTCAAGATGGATTGGCGCAGGCGCAACGTGGCGAGCCCGCGTAGGGTGCAATAAGCGCAGCGCATTGCACCGGATGTTTTAATGCGCCACATACGGCGGTAGAAATATTTTTCTATATTTTCTTTCCAAACACCATGCCTGACTACCGACGCGCCTGGCATCCGGGCGGAACTTATTTTTTTACGGTGAACCTGCTGCAACGGCAGGGTAACGATCTGCTGGTGCGGCATATCG
>CANFCA010000091.1 GCA_947445045.1 Gallionellaceae bacterium | reverse complement strand
CGCGGATTATGAGCGTAAGCAAGTTAAAGTGTTGCAACTGATCAATGCGCATCGCTTCCTCGGCGTGCGCGTAGCCAATCTTGATCCTTTGAATCGCCATGAAAAACAGGTGGTCCCTGAGTTGGATCCCAGTCATTATGGCTTGAGTGAAGCGGACATGGATTCGACCTTTGACACCGGTTCCTTGGTGGGTGGTGCGCGCATGACTTTGCGTGAAATTCTTAAGCTGTTGCGCCAAACATATTGTGGCAGCATCGGTGCGGAATATATGTACATGAGCGATGTGGCGCAAAAACGCTGGATACAAAATCGCTTGGAAAGTGTGCGCGGATTGGCGGGATTCGACACCGCAAAACGCCGCCGAATTTTAGAGTGCCTCACCGCTGCGGAAACCTTGGAGCGTTATCTGCACACCAAGTTCGTGGGGCAAAAACGTTTCTCGCTGGAAGGCGGCGAAACGTTGATTCCCTTGCTTGATCACCTGCTGCAACGCTGTGGCGAAAAGGGTGTAGAAGAAGCCGTCATCGGCATGGCGCATCGTGGAAGACTGAATGTTCTAGTGAATATTCTAGGCAAGCAACCGAGCATGTTGTTCGCTGAATTTGAAGGCATACATGCCGAACATCTGACATCGGGTGATGTGAAATATCATCAAGGCTTCTCGGCAGACATAGCCACTGCAGGAGGTGATTTGCATGTCGCACTTGCGTTCAATCCGTCCCATTTGGAAATTGTGAATCCTGTCGTGGAAGGCTCGGTGCGCGCGCGTCAACATCGTCACAAAGATTTGTCGGGTGTGAAAGTCGTGCCGATTTTGTTACACGGAGACGCAGCGTTTGCGGGACAAGGGGTGGTGATGGAAACCCTGAGCATGTCACAAACGCGGGGTTATCGCACGGGCGGCACAGTGCATATCGTCATAAATAATCAGATTGGATTTACTGCGTCTGACATGCGCGACACGCGCTCCAGCCAATATTGCAGCGATGTGGCGAAGATGATCGACGCGCCAATTTTTCATGTGAATGCGGATGACCCGGAAGCGGTGTTGTTTCTCACCGAAATCGCGCTGGATTACCGCATGAAATTCCATAAAGATGTGGTCATTGACATGGTGTGTTTCCGCAAGCTGGGGCACAACGAGCAGGACGAACCATTGGTTACTCAACCGTTTATGTATAGTTATATTCGCAAACATCCCGGTACGCGCGCGGTGTATGCGCAACGTTTGGCAGAGCAAGGTGTGATTGCCGCCGATGCGGGCGAGGCGATGATAGGCGAGTATCGCAAGGCGATGGATGAGGGGCGCAACTCAATTCGTCCGGTGCTGCAAAATGACAATAAAGTGACCTCTGATTGGAAGCCCTACAAGCGCGACTCGGAATGGAATGAGCCCGTAAATACCAGCGTGCCGTTAGCGCGCATCCAACAACTGGCAATTCCACTCACCAAAGTGCCAGAAGGCTTTACGCTGCAATCACGTGTGCAAAAAATCGTCGAAGATCGTGGGGCGATGGCGCGAGGTGAGTTGCCGCTGGATTGGGGTATGGCAGAGAATCTTGCCTACGCGACGTTGCTCACTGAAGGTTATCCGGTGCGCTTGTCGGGGCAGGATTGTCAGCGCGGCACGTTCTTCCATCGTCATGCCACGTGGCACGATCAGAACCGTCGTGTGTGGTACGAAGGGGCTTATACGCCGCTGCAACATTTGGCGAATGACCAAAAAGATTTTGTGGTGATCGACTCGCTGCTTTCTGAAGAGGCAGTGTTGGGCTTTGAATACGGCTATGCGACTGCCGAGCCAGACACGATGGTGTTATGGGAAGCGCAGTTCGGCGATTTTGCAAACGGTGCGCAAGTAGTCATCGATCAATTTATCGCCTCGGGTGAAGTGAAGTGGGGCAGGTTATGCGGGCTGGTGATGTTGCTGCCGCATGGCTACGAAGGCCAAGGTGCGGAGCATTCATCAGGCCGCATCGAACGCTATTTGCAATTGTGCGCGGACTACAACATTCAAGTGTGCATTCCCTCCAATGCCGCGCAGATGTTCCACTTGTTACGTCGGCAAATGTTGCGACCGATGCGCAAGCCGCTGATAGTGTTCACGCCCAAGAGTTTGCTACGCAGCAAAGATGCTGCTTCACCGCTAACTGATTTTACCGATGGTAGTTTCCAACCCGTGATTGCGGAAGTGGATACGCTAGCTGCAAGCAAAGTAAAACGCATCATCGCGTGTAGCGGCAAGGTGTATTACGACTTGTTGAACGCACGTCGTACTAAGGGCATTAGCGATATGGCGATCATTCGTCTTGAGCAACTGTACCCGTTCCCGCATGATGACTTCATTGCGCAGATTGCCGCGTATCCGAATGCCAGTGAAGTGGTGTGGTGTCAGGAAGAGCCGGGCAATCAGGGCGCGTGGCATCGGATTCAACATTATTTACTGCGCCATTTGCGCAAAGGAATGCGCCTCGATTATGCCTTGCGACCGACTTCCGCTGCGCCCGCAGCGGGCTATTTGCAAGTTCACCAAGAGCAACAGAAAGCCGTGATTGAAGCGGCTTTCCGCGACAACCTCGACAACAAACCTAATCCGGGAGCAGCACACCATGAGCACCATTGAAGTTAAAGTCCCACAACTTTCGGAATCTGTCACTGAAGCAACCTTACTCACTTGGCACAAAAAAGTAGGCGACGCAGTAAGTGAAGGCGAAAACTTAATCGATGTCGAAACCGACAAGGTAGTGTTGGAATTGCCTGCAGGAAAAAGCGGTGTCCTTACTAAAATCATTAAGGGCGATGGTGCAAAAGTGGGTAGCGAAGAACTCATTGCTATCATAGACACGGCTGCAGTAGTCGAGACAGCACCCGTAACGCATAGTGAAGTTCATGCGCCTATTCCACCATCGGTACGAAAGTTAGCGCGTGAAAATGATATTGATCCTAATGCCTTGCAAGGTAGTGGTCGCAGCGGCCGCGTGACGAAAGAAGATGTGCTGAGTGCAGTGCAACAAGTGTCTGCAAGTGCCGCCCCTCAAGCCGTTCCAACCATTGCCCCTACAGGCAATCGTCCCGAACAACGTGTAGCGATGACACGCATAAGACTACGTATTGCTGAACGCCTGCTCCAATCGCAACAAAACGCCGCGATTCTCACTACCTTCAACGAAGTGAACATGCAGCCCGTGATGGATTTGCGCAATCGTTACAAAGACGCGTTTGAGAAAAAGCACGGCATCAAATTGGGTTTCTCTTCGTTCTTCGTCAAAGCAGCGGTATTGGCGTTGCAAAAATTCCCGATTGTGAATGCCTCGGTAGATGGCAGCGACATCATCTACCACGGCTACTTCGACATTGGTGTCGCCATTGGCAGTGAGCGTGGTTTAGTCGTGCCTATCATTCGTGATGCTGATAAATTATCTTTCGCTGACATTGAAAAGCAAATCACTGATTTTGGTGCGCGTGCCAAAGTTGGTAAGCTGACCATGGAAGAACTCACTGGCGGCACATTCACCGTGTCCAACGGCGGCGTGTTCGGCTCCATGCTCTCCACTCCCATTATCAATCCGCCACAAGCCGCCATTCTCGGCATTCATGCGACCAAGGATAGAGCCGTTGTGGAGAACGGACAGATTGTCATTCGCCCGATGAACTACCTCGCCGTTTCCTACGACCATCGCATCATCGACGGACGTGAAGCGGTGCAATTTTTATCCACTATCAAAGAAGCGTTGGAATTTCCGGGGCGGGTGTTGTTGGATTTGTAATCAAGTTTGATGATGACTTTTCTTGCTTATCGAATTGCTGATGTGGACGGAAAATCCTCTGGACGTTTAGTCAATCTGTCGCTGGACGATCTCGACACCGGCGAGGTCGTCATTCAAGCGCATTATTCCAGTGTGAATTACAAAGATGCACTGGCCGCCACGGGTGCGGGGAAGGTAATACGCCGCTTCCCTTGCGTGGGTGGAATTGATGTGGCTGGCTTGGTGGAAAGTTCATCAGATGCGTGTTTTAAAGCTGGCGATGAAGTTTTGGTTACAGGCTATGAAATGGGCGTGGCTCATGATGGTGGTTATGCCGAATACGTGCGTGTGCCTGCTGATTGGGTGGTGCCGTTGCCGCCAGGGTTGACGCTGTTCGAGGCGATGGCATTGGGTACAGCGGGATTCACCGCCGCGTTGGCGATACACCGAATGGAGCAAAACGATTTGCGTCCTGAAAACGGTAAGGTGATTGTCACGGGTGCGACAGGTGGTGTGGGAAGCTTGGCCATAATGATGTTGGCGCAACTGGGTTATCACGTGGTGGCATTGACAAGCAAGGACGACGAACACGCGTATTTGAAATCGTTAGGTGTGGCAGAGATTTTGTCGCACAAAGATTTAGCGATGGGTACACGTCCCTTAGAAAAAGCGCAGTGGGCGGGTGCGTTGGATTCAGTTGGCGGCGAAACATTGGCGTGGTTGACCCGCACCATGCAACAGAACGGAGTAATCGCAAGCTTTGGTAATGCGAGCGGTGCGGAGCTGCACACCACTGTATTGCCGTTCATACTGCGAGGGGTGCGCTTGATTGGCATTGATTCCGCTGCAACGGCAATGCCGCTACGTCGACTAATCTGGCAGCGGCTCTCAACTGACTTGCATCCCAATCGGTTAGCGCAAATCGCCAACATCATTCCCTTCGCCGAATTGCCACAAGTTTTTCCTTTATTAATCCAAGGCAAGCAGCGTGGTCGCACGGTGGTGGAGATAAAATCAGCCGCTTAGTGATATAATCCGTGCCTAAGCTGGAAATAACAGCGCGAAAGTGGCGGAATTGGTAGACGCACTGGATTTAGGTTCCAGCGCCGCAAGGCGTGAGAGTTCGAGTCTCTCCTTTCGCACCACAGCTTAGTTTCAGAAGGTTTCAATAAGTCTCAGGCAATTCTCTTAAAGCCAATATATACGTGATATGTGAGCCATTTTTAGTGTCAGGAAGTTCCATCTGATGCCTTGACAGCTCAAGTGTTGATGGTAACAAGCACAAACGTGTTACCAAAAAATGCCAAGAGTCATCCCACCCCTTACCAGCACTAAAATTAAGAATGTTCGACCATCTGTCAAACCCACAACAATGTTTGATGGTGTTGAAACTGGCCTACATGTACTTGTTCAGTCCAATGGCACAAAGATATTTCGCTTAAAGATTAAGATTGAAGGTAAAGACAGGCGTATAACACTAGGCCATACACAGGAGAATAATGCTTTTAGGTAGATCGGTTGAGAATCATGTATTGCTATTACCCAAGTTATTAACTCCAGAGTAAATGCCACTTGCAACAATCAATTTTAATCACTATGATTATTTGTGATCTAAGGAGGTTCAAATGAATACCAAAGTCTTAACGGCACACGTCCCAATATCGCTGGCTGAGAAAGTTGATCAAATTGCAGTTCGTATGGAGCGTTCACGCGGATGGATAGTAAAGCAGGCATTATCCGCTTGGGTTGACCAAGAAGAAGAGCGTCGGCGCATGACTCTTGAAGGGATGACGAATGTTGAATCAGGACAAGTCATCGAGCATCAATCTGTTCTGGCTTGGGCTGAAAGCCTCAGCACCAATAATCCCCTACCAGTGCCACGCTAATGAAATTAAAGTGGGCGACTAAGGCATTGTCCGACTTG
>CANFCA010000090.1 GCA_947445045.1 Gallionellaceae bacterium | reverse complement strand
GTTACGCAGTCGTTCAGCTAAACCTGTTCCACGTACAAAAAAGGTAAAGGTTTCCTAAATGAAACTGTTAATCATCTGGGCATTAAACGCATTAGCACTGATCGCAGTGGCCAATTTTGTGCCCGGCATTCATGTCGATGGTTACATGGCTGCGCTGATGGCCGCGTTTTTATTGGGCTTGGTCAATACCTTGATACGCCCGATTTTATTGCTACTCACATTACCCATTACGCTGGTCACGCTTGGATTATTCATTATTGCCATCAACGGATTTTTGTTTTGGTTTGTTGGCTCCGCATTAAAAGGCTTTGTGGTCGATAGTTTCTGGCACGGCGTGTTGGGCGCTGTGTTGTACAGTATATTTTCTTGGGCACTGTCTTCAGCGGCCAATCAATTGTTAAAAAAATAATTCACCATGAATAAACCACTTATCAGTTTTGAATTCTTCCCGCCACAAACATCTGAAGGTGTGGCTAAGCTTACGGCTGTGCGTAAGCAGTTGTCAGCAATCAATCCAGAATTCTTTTCGGTAACATTTGGCGCGGGGGGCTCCACCCAAGACCGAACCATGGAAACCATCAGATTGATTCATGCGGAAGGCCATCATGCTGCGCCGCACCTGTCTTGCGTGGGCTCCACGCGCGACAACATCCGCGCATTGTTGTTCGCTTACAAAGATATGGGCATCAAGCGCATCGTCGCACTGCGTGGTGACTTGCCTTCCGGCATGCACAGCATCGGCGAGTTTCAATATGCCAATGAACTAGTGTCGTTCATCCGTGCGCAGACTGGAGAACATTTCCACATCGAAGTGGCCGCCTATCCTGAATTTCACCCGCAAGCCAGAACAGCGCATGACGACTTGATCAACTTCAAACGCAAAGTCAGCGCGGGTGCCGACTCTGCCATCACGCAATATTTTTACAATGCAGATGCTTACTTCCGGTTGGTCGAAGATTCCCGCAAGCTGGGTATCACCGCACCCATCGTACCTGGCATCATGCCGATCATGAAGTTCTCGCAACTGGCGCGTTTCTCCGACATGTGTGGCGCAGAGATTCCGCGCTGGATGCGCAAGACCTTGGAAGGCTATGGAGACGACACTGAATCCGTACAAGCATTTGGTCTCGATGTCGTCACCCAACTGTGTGAAAAACTTATCGCAGGCGGCGCACCCGGTTTGCATTTCTATACTTTGAACCAAGCGGGTGCTTCGCTGGAAATTGTGAAACGGCTACATCGCGCATAACCACCCGCTCCCTCTCCCATCGGGGGAGGGCTGGGGAGGGGGAATACACTATGAAATCACCTGAACTTCTTTTGCCTGCCGGCACACTGGAAAAAATGCGCGCCGCGTATGCCTTTGGCGCAGACGCGGTATATGCCGGACAACCGCGCTATTCCTTGCGCGCGCGCAACAACGAATTTCAATTAGAAGAGTTGCAAATCGGCATTCAGGAAGCACATGCGCTGGGCAAAAAATTGTTCGTCGCCAGCAATCTGATGCCGCATAACGCCAAGGTAAAAACCTACATGGCGGACATGGAGCCGGTCATCGCTATGCAGCCGGACGCACTGATTATGGCCGACCCCGGTCTGATCGCGATGGTGCGCGAGCGTTGGCCTGAAGTGCCGATTCATCTGTCGGTACAAGCTAATACTGTTAATTACGCAGCGGTAAAATTTTGGAAATCACTGGGACTCACCCGGGTGATTTTATCGCGCGAACTATCGCTGGATGAGATCGAAGAAATCCGCCAACAATGCCCTGACATGGAGCTCGAAGTGTTCGTGCATGGCGCGCTGTGCATCGCCTATTCCGGTCGTTGCCTGCTCTCCGGTTACTTCAACCACCGCGATGCGAACCAAGGCACCTGCACCAACTCGTGCCGCTGGGATTACAAAGTGGATAACGCCGCAGAAGATGGCACAGGCGATATTCAAAAAATAGATTTCGATTTCGATAAGGCGTTGAGTCAATCCGCGTTATCCGATTGCGGCGGGCAAGCCCGTCACCCAATGGCAGACCGCGTGTACGTCATATCGCGTCAAGATCATCCCAATGAACTGATGCCCGTGATGGAAGATGAGCACGGCACGTACATAATGAACTCCAAAGACTTGCGTGCGGTAGAACACGTCGAACGCTTGGCGAAGATAGGCATTGATTCGCTCAAGGTCGAAGGCCGCACTAAATCCATCTACTACGTGGCACGTACTGCACAGGTTTATCGCCAAGCGATTGACGATGCAGTGGCAGAACGTTCATTCAACTTGAGCTTACTCGGCGCGCTGGATGCTCTGGCGAATCGCGGCTACACCGATGGCTTCTACGAACGCCACCACACCCACGAACAACAGAACTACATGCGCGGCCACTCCGAAAGTTTTCGCCAACAATATGTCGGCGACATCGTGGTGTGCGCGAATGGCATGGCTGAGATTGACGTGAAAAACAAATTCCAAGTCGGCGACAAACTCGAAATCATCCATCCTTCCGGCAACCAAATTGTCGTGCTGAACGAAATGCGCAGCCTTAAAGGTGAAGCACTCACTACCGCACCGGGCAGCGGACATCGTGTGCAGATACCGTTGCGGGGCGAGTTGGCTAAGGGCATGGTGGCGAGGTTTATCTAACCCGTATATATGTCAAATATGCCTATATTCAAGCTCACTAAAGCGAAAAATACTCCTGTCGCTGATGATGAGCTAATTGCTGACCTCAAGCGTGTTGCTGAAATTACTCAGACTAACAAAGTCACGCATAAAATTTATAGTCAACATGGGAAGTATGATGTTACTAATTTGGGGCGACGTTTTGGCACATGGAATATGGCGTTGGAATTTGCTGGATTATCTATTTCCAATCAAGAGCACTCAGACGAAAAACTCTTTGAGAATATTCTCACTCTTTGGCAGTACAATGGGCGACAGCCGCGCCGATTTGAATTAGCATTGCCACCATCAACAGTATCTCAAGGTCCTTACAATCGACGTTTCAGTTCTTGGACTCAATCTCTTGATAGCTTTGTCGAATATGCGAATGCAAGCGAGTTTGCGGCTCCTACCTCAATCGGAACCAACAAGAACTCTCGCAAGACAAGTCGAGACACTTCACTGCGTCTTCGCTTCAAGGTCTTGCTGAGAGATAATTTCACATGCCAAAAATGTGGTTCCAGTCCCGCCAAGCATCTGGGGGTTGAATTACATGTTGACCATGTGCTCCCTTAGAGCAAGGGCGGTGATACCACTTTGGAAAATCTAAAAACCTTGTGCTCAGACTGCAATTTGGGCAAGGGTAATTTAACTGAAAATGTGATCCAAAAATGATCTTGTCCACTCTTCCCCAATCCTCCCGCTACACCACCCTGCACCGGCTGTTCCCGTGCGCATTCGATTACATCCGCAACACCGATTTACCTTCTTTAACACCCGGTGTGCATGACATCATCGACAAGCAATTGTTTGTGATTATGGAAGAAGCGAATGGTCGCACACGTGCGGAGGCAAAGCTGGAATGTCATCGTAAGTACATCGACATTCAGTTAGTGTTAACGGGGATAGACGAGATGGGCTGGAAGCCTTTGTCTGATTGCCATCAGCCGATAGCGGATTACAACAGCGAGCGCGACATCCAGTTTTTTGACGATGTGCCGGATAGCTGGATTGCCGTGCCTGCAGGTGCGTTTTGTATTTTCTTTCCTGAAGATGCGCATGCGCCGTTGGTGAGTAGCAGTCGCATACGCAAGCTGATTTTTAAGATCGCGGTGGAATAACAGCCAGAAAAATAGCGATGGTCTCAACCACCGCTACTATTAAAACGTCAGTCTAACGCCGATGCGCGTGACTTCAATTTTATCCCGCATTCTTCACCCGAATAATCCTCACCACTTCCGGTATCTTGCGCAGGTTGCGCATGATGCCGGCGAGGTGCAGGCGGTTGTTCACTTCCAGCATGAAGTGCAGCCCGGTGTATTCGCCCTCGTGGCTGAAATTGATGTTCTCGATGTTGGCCTCGGCCTCGGCAATGGCAGCGGAAATCTTTGCCAGTACGCCACGCTGGTTGGCAACCAATAGTTTGATGCTGACTTCGAAGGGACGATTGATGTTTTTATCCCACGCCACATCCAACCATTGCTCGCCGCTGCGGCCTTTATGCAAGGTGGGGCAGTCATGGGTATGCACCACCAAGCCTTGCCCGCTCTTGATGACACCAATAATCGGGTCGCCGGGTATCGGGCGGCAACACGGAGCAAACTGCACTGCCATGCCTTCGGTGCCTTGGATGGTGATGACTGAATTTGCCATGGTTTCATTGCTGGCTTGGTCACTTACGCTGGCGAGTTGTCGCGCTACCACCATGTTGAGTCGGCGACCCAAGCCAATTTCGGCGAGCATATCCTGACGCGTTTTTACGCCCGTATCGCGCAGCAATTTATGCCAGCGCGTTTCATCCATGTCTTGCGGTCTGAGCCCCAGCGTATGCAAGGCTTGGTTGAGCAGACGTTCGCCAAGCTTGGCAGCTTCGCCAGACTGCATAGTTTTAAGAAAGTGGCGTATCTGGCTGCGTGCTCTGCTGGTGGTGACGTAACTGAGCCAGCTCGGATTGGGGTTGGCGTGGGGCGCAGTAATCACTTCTACGCGATCGCCGTTTTTCAGCGGTGTGCGCAGCGGCATCAACTCGTGGTTAATTTTCACGGCGATACAGCGATTGCCGATGTCGGTGTGTACGCTATAGGCAAAATCTACGGCGGTGGCATCACGTGGCAACGAAAGAATTTTTCCTTTTGGGGTGAATACATAAACTTCGTCCGGGAATAAATCAACTTTGAGATGTTCGAGAAATTCCGCTGAGTCGTTGCTCTGACTGAGGCTTTCCAATAGGTCTTGTAACCACTGATGGGTTTTTTGGTGCAGGTCGTTGATCGACGCATGTCCGCTCTTGTACAGCCAGTGCGATGCAACGCCCGCATCGGCAATCTTGTGCATCTGCTGGGTGCGAATCTGGATTTCAATAGGCGTGCCGAAAGGCCCGAATAGCGTGGTGTGTAGCGATTGGTAGCCGTTTACTTTGGGGATGGCGATGTAGTCTTTGAACTTGCCCGGAATCGGTTTGTAAAGCCCGTGTAAGGTGCCCAACGCAACATAGCATGAGGCAAAATCTTTCACCAGCACGCGGAATGCGTAGATGTCCAACACTTCGGCAAATGCCAGCGATTTGCTCTGCATCTTTTTGTAGATGCTGTAGATGTCCTTTTCCCGCCCCGTGACATCTGCCTCGATGTGATGTTCGGCAAGTTTGTTGCGTATTCCATCAAGGATTTTACTGACGACTTCGCGACGATTGCCACGTGCAACTTTGAGTGCTTTTGCCAACACGTTATAGCGATTGGGATGGAGATATTTGAAGCTTAAATCTTGCAACTCTTGGTAGATGGCATTGAGGCCGAGACGATTGGCAATGGGCGCGTAGATGTCCATGGTCTCGCGCGCGATGCGTTCGCGCTTGTCTTGCGCCATG
Source organism: Gallionellaceae bacterium (assembly GCA_947445045.1). Classification (GTDB taxonomy): domain Bacteria; phylum Pseudomonadota; class Gammaproteobacteria; order Burkholderiales; family Gallionellaceae; genus Gallionella. The sequence continues at coordinate 155 of CANFCA010000090.1, read as the reverse complement.
GAGTCAAGCGTGCGCATGTTGTGCAGCCTATCCGCTAGCTTGATGAGAATGACTCGCACATCACGCGCCATCGCCAATAACATTTTGCGAAAGTTTTCCGCTTGAGCATCTTCGCGTGTTTCAAACTGGATTCTGTCCAGCTTACTCAAACCTTC
>CANFCA010000089.1 GCA_947445045.1 Gallionellaceae bacterium | reverse complement strand
CCATTGCCTGGCTTCTTCTTGTAACGCGGTTTCGGTGAGCGGATTTTGCGCCAGCCAATCAGCGGGTAACGTCAGGTTAAATTTATTTCCTTTGAGCTGACCATGCATAGCAGGAAGGATGATGTCTTTGCGATTACGGTAAAACAAAACCGCAAAACGCAGCGCCATAACCTGTGCGAATAGTTCAGGGGTGGTTAATTGGTTACGCATTTTTTCCAACCTGCCACGATGAGCCAAGGTTAGCAGGCTGAGCAGGGCTTGTTCTTTCTTGGTAAAGCCGGGCATATCGGCATTGGCAAGAATATAAGCGGTGTGTTTGTGATAACCGCTATGCGCCACGCTGATGCCAATCTCGTGCAACTGCGCAGCCTGTATCAAGGGTTGCAAGTCGTCTGTGCCGGTTTGCTCATCCAGAAATTGCCGGGCAAGATTCTCAGCAAGTTGCCCTACACGTTTGGCTTGGCGCATATCAACGTGGTAACGACGCATGAATTGCGCGACCGTGACATCACGCATGTCGTGATCATGGAAACGTCCCAGCAATTCGTACAAAACGCCTTCGCGCAACGCCCCCATTGCGGGTTGCATCTGCTCGATATTCAATTCACAAAACGCGGCATACATAATCGCAAAGCCGCCGGGCAATGCAGGCAAGCGGTCTGCCCGTAGCCCTTGTAAATTAAGCTTTTGCACATCACCCACTTTGAGTAAATATGCGCGTAACTGTTCCAGACCATCACGCGTAATGCCACTCAAGCTGTAGCCGTTCAACTCCAAAATTTCTGCAATAGCCTTAGCCGTACCCGAAGAGCCTAGCGCGTTGCTCCAATGGTCACTGGAAAATTCAGCTGTAATGCCTTGTAGCTCGATACGGGCGGCAAGCTCAGCCTGTTTGAGATTAGCTTTGCTGATCTTGCCATCGGGAAAATAGAGCAGGCTATAGCTAACGCAGCCCATATATAGGCTTTCTAGTTTGAGCGGGCTAAGGCCATTGCCCACAATGAATTCAGTGGAGCCGCCGCCGATGTCCATCACTAGACGATTGCTGTCGGATAGCGGCAAGCCTTGAGCAACCCCCATATATATAAGCCGTGCTTCTTCGCGCCCCGCAATCACATCGATGGGAAATCCTAAGGCGGCTTCGGCCTGCTGCAAAAACTCTGGCGCGTTTTTGGCTACACGTAAAGAGTTAGTACCCACAGCGCGGACGGCTTCTTTCGGCAAGCCGCGCAGGCGTTCGCCAAAGCGTTGTAAACAAACTAAGCCGCGTTGCTGTGAGGCTTTATCGAGACGTTTGTCAGCGCCTAATCCCGCAGCCAAACGTACCGGCTCTCGCAAGCTGTCCAGCATATAAAGTTGGTCATTTTCGACACGAGCGATTTGCAGGCGGAAGCTGTTAGAGCCCAAATCAAGGGCGGCGAGGAGCGGTTGATGTTGCACAGTCAGTGTGGGTGTATGCTGGATGTGGACATGATAGCGTGAAACATTTCAACTATCTGCCCAATTTTAAGGGAATGCAGCTTAAAGTTAAGCGAATAACAGTATATTCGGCAAATGTTTCAATACGGTTAAATTGTTGTAGGAGCAGGCATAGAGACGTTTTTTGCGTTTCGACCCAAATTCAGGTTGAACAATCCCGATTCCTTCGGTATCATCCGCGCTCTTTTGAAATCGGTTGGAGTAGAACCATGGCACGTGTATGTCAAGTAACGGGTAAAGGCCCGATGAGCGGGAACAACATTTCCCACGCGAATAACAAAACCAAGCGTCGTTTTTTGCCGAATCTGCAACGTCGCCGCTTCTGGGTTGAATCAGAAAATCGTTGGGTGAGCTTGCGCTTGTCTAATGCCGCACTGCGCACCATCGACAAAAATGGTATCGACGCAGTTCTGCTAGAAATTCGCGCCAATGGCGTGAACGTTTAAGGATTATAGAAAATGCGCGAAAAAATCAAACTCGAATCAAGTGCCGGTACTGGTCATTTTTACACCACGACCAAAAACAAGCGCACTACACCAGAAAAGATCGAAATGAAAAAATACGATCCTAAAGTACGCAAGCATGTGATGTACAAAGAAACCAAACTGAAGTAAGTCTGGCTGGAATCGTTGTGCAAAAGAAAACCCGCGAAAGCGGGTTTTTTGCTGTTGGAATCAAAAATAAGGATATCCGTAAGATCAAGCTATTCCAACCAAGTGCCTGGCTCACGATGCTGATGAAAGAACGAAATCACCAACAACTCATTTTGGCTTGGCAGATAAATGAGCGTGTAAGGAAATTTTCGGAATAACACCCGATGGAATTCTTCTTCGATACGCTAATGCCCAAAGGGGTTACGCAGTGCAGATGCAACTGCCGCGTCAGCGGCACGGGTGAACTCAAAGCCAAGTCCCAGCGCTTTTGACACATACCAAGCCTGGGCTTCCAGAAGCTCTTGCTCCTCCTCTGGACGGAGTAAGACTAACATCAGGGTTTACTCAGAAATAATTTGGATTGAACCTGCTCCCACGGAATAGCGGTGGAAGGGTCAGCACGATGTGCAGCAACGCGACGATGCAACTCAGCCTTTTGAGCTTGTGACAATCCAACGGTATTGGATGCCTCAGCAGCAATGCTATCCCATATATCTTCAACGAGCTGGATGCGCTCGGAGACAGACAGTTGCAGGTATTCAGTGGCGTTGGTTAGAGTATGCATGAGCATAGAATAAATCAAGGATAACTTTTGAGGTATGCAAGTATGTCATACACAATTAATTAAAAGGATAAATACACCATCGAGGTGTCCAATCTGGCGTTTCTTATGGAATGCCTTGTTTTAATTTGGAGTGAAATTTTGGTACACCTCAAAATTTCCGAAAAAGACACCATGAAAAATTTCCCTGATTTCTGATTGCTTTTAGCTTTGCACCCAAGTCTTCGCTTCCACATATCCCGTAAACACCTGTATATCTGCATCGACAAAAATCCGTGATAACCAAGCCTGCCAAGTAATCCATTGGTCGTCGGTGACGACGGCGATTTTGTTGAAGTCGTGGTTGTGTTCGCGGCTGAAGAATTTAATTTCTTCCCACGCGACATCGACGGTGTAGTTAATCATCGCGCGCAAATCGAACAGCAGGTTAACTGCGCCGGGGGTTTTGAGTTTGAACAGGGATTGCTCTTCAAACGCTTTGAAATCGGCGATGGTAAATTCCCCCATGACGGCGATGTTGACGAGGTTTTCGGTTTGTTCGATGGTGATCATTTTATTTCCCTCTAAAGTCTTGTCCACGAAAAACACTAAAGACACGAAACAACAAAACAAAAAAATCCATTGTGGTGATTGAGTCATTCACTACTCTAGTCGGAGTCTCTTCTTTCCATTTTGTGATTTTCGTGTCTTTCGTGGACATCATTTTTATTTTAATGCTTCGGTGATAGCCGCAAGCTTAGCACACCACCCGCGATGATGAGCGCCATGCCTAGCCAACTGCTGAGTGATAAAGTTTCATGCCATAACAGCATGCCGAACAAACTGGCGAATACGACGGTGCTATACGCCAAGCTGCTCACCACCAGTGTCTTGCCGACACGGTAGGCGCGCGTCATGGCGAGTTGTGCGAGGGTGGCGGTGCTACCTAGTCCTAACAGGATGGCCAAGCTTTGCATCGTGATGGCATGCACGGTATCGAATAACATCCATGTGCCGCTGAACAATGAGGCGGCAAGGCTGAAATAAAATACGATGCGTGTTTCCGGTTCGCCAATGATGCCAAGTTGTTTAACGTTGAGATAAACCACCCCAGCAAGGAAACCCGAAATGAGTCCGAGTAGGCCGGGTAAGAGTTGGTCATGTTCCAATGTGGGGTGCAGCAATAACACCACGCCGCAAAATCCCATTGCGATGGCAAGGGTGAGCGGCAGATGAAATTTATCTTTGAACACCAGCATGGAGAAAATGGTGAGATACAACGGTGCGGTATAGTTGAGCGTGACGGCGGTGGCGAGTGGCAGCACGGTGATGCAATAAAAAAACAGGGAGAGTGCCACTGTGCCGGCAAGGCTGCGAGATAAATGTTTGCGCCAGTGTTGTGTGGCTACGTTAATGCGCTGTTGGCGCATGATGATATATACGAATATTAGCCCGATGAAGGAGCGGTAAAACACTAACTCAATGTGTGTGAAATACGTTGCACCGAGTTTGACGAATACGCCCATGCAACCGAACAGGATTCCGGCGACTAACATCCATAGAGAACCTAGGTTTTTGGTCATTTTTGGCGTAGAAAAATATCATTGACCGTTCGTGCTGAGTCCTTCGACTTCGTTTCACTACGCTCAGGATGAACGGATTTTTGGTTTTTAATCCATTGAAAAATACCCCGTTCGCCCTGAGCGTAGCGCATCGAAGTCGAAGGGTTTTGTTCAAATGCCTGATTGGATAAAATCACTGGATTCCCGTTTGCACCCGCAAGGAGTACGCCGTGGTTGTAAAGGGCTGAAGCCCCTACAACACACGCAGCACGGGAATGACGATTTAGAAATGTTGCGTCGGAGTGACGACTACAGATGAGACGCAAGATTGCGGCGCAGATACTCATGGAAATGCAACATGCCATCTTCGGTGGGCGATTGATAAGGGCCTTGTTGATCGATACCGCGTTGGTAAAGTGATTTGCGCCCTTGGTGCATTTTCAGGCAGATGATGTCGTCCTCAACAGCCGTTTCGTTGTAAGCCTTTTGTTCGGCCTCGACATAATCACGCTCGAACAACACGATGTCTTCAAGGTAATAAAATTCGACGATGTTGGTACAAGCTTCTGTGCCACGCGGTACAAGGGTGCTGATAACCAGCGTGCCGGGATACCACTCCACCATGATATTGGGGTAGTAGGTTAGCCAGATTGCGCCGAATTTCGGCAGTTTGCCACCGTGATAACGCAGCACTTGTTCTTGCCATTTGCCATACACATCGCTGCCGACTTTGCGCAAAGCATTCTTTATACCGACGGTTTGGACGCTGTATTGTTCGCCAAATTCCCACTTGAGATCGTCGCAATCGACAAAATTTCCCAAGCCGGGATGAAAGGGCACAACGTGGTAGTCCTCCAGATACACTTCGATGAAAGTTTTCCAGTTGAAAGCGTATTCATCCACCTGCACACGATCCAGCATGTAACCGGAAAAATCCAGATCTTGCATCACGCCGACATTCGCCAAGTCTTTTGCGATGTCGCGTTCACCAGAAAATAACAGGCCATTCCAATTTTGCAGCGGTGACTTGTTCAGATGCAAACAAGGGTTATTCGGGAAATGGGGCGCGCCCAGCAGTTCGCCGTTGGTTTTATAAGTCCAGCGGTGAATCGGGCAGACGATGTGCTGCGCGTTGCCGCGACCCTCTAACATGGTGGCTTGGCGATGGCGGCAGATGTTGCTAAGTAGTTCAACGCCATTCGAGTTGCGCACCAGCATTTGCGCTTCATCACGCATGACTTGGTAGTCGCCCAAGCTGGGCACCATCAACTCATGTCCCACGTAATTCGGCCCTTGCGCAAACAGCGCGTGCTGCTCGGCAGCCAAAATGAGCGGGTCAAAATACCAGCTGATAGGCGGAGGCGACGGCAGAACCGTGAGGTGATTTTGGTTTTCTAAATGGGACATACCCAGATAATTCTCGGAGCATCTCTAAAAGCTCACTTT
>CANFCA010000088.1 GCA_947445045.1 Gallionellaceae bacterium | reverse complement strand
GTGAGTGTTTTCTCAGTATCTTGCAATAACACACGGAATGCAAGGCTTTTTTTACTTTCCTCTACGCCTTTGCCTCGGTAAACATCGAACAAAACAATCTCACCGACATAAGGCGCACTAAGCTTCTGCATCGCATCCAACAAAGTTTGCACCGTCACAGCATCATCGACCATTACAGCTAAATCTCGACGGACTGGCAAAAACTTAGCCACTTCCTGCATATTCGGCGTGCTTCTCTGTAACAGTGCATCAAGTTCAACTTCAAACCAAATCGGGGCTAACGGAAGATCATATTGCTGTTGCCATTGCGGGTGAAGTTCGCCTAACCAACCAACACATTTATCACCTAAATAAAGTTGAGCGCAACGACCAGGATGCAAAGCAGGATGCGTTGCTGCCACACAACGTAATGCGAGTGGCGCAAACAACGCTTCGACATCGGCTTTCACATCGAAAAAATCTACAGACTTGGCAGCGACACCCCATTGCTCAGGAGAGTTAGCACCATACGCCAACCCTGATAAACGCTGAGTTTGCACGTAGCTCTCGTTAACTTTGGCGAAACATGCACCGACCTCAAATAGGCGCACACGCGCTTGTTTGCGATTCAAATTAAAACGCAGTGCCTCAACCAATCCGCCAATTAAACTACTGCGCATCACGGCTAAATTGCTGGCGATAGGATTTTGTAACTTAAGCGGATTTTGATTGCAGCACAAATCCTTTTCGATTTGCTCATCTAAAAAAGCAAGGCTCACAATCTCCTGATAGTCGCGCGACACTAACGTTTGCTGGATGCGGCTCATAGGACGTTGTGATTCGGTGTAAGGCAACATAGTCAGCGAAGTCTTGGGCGCAATGGCAGGAATGTTGTCATAGCCATACAAGCGCGCCAATTCTTCAATCAGATCGGCTTCGATAGACATATCGAAACGGAAGCTCGGTGGAGTGACTCGGTAGTCATCGTTTAACAAAGGTCTCGAAGAGGCGACAATCGCTTCCTCTCCATCCGGGGGAGGATTGAGGTGGGGGAGCGCTACAAAGTCAAATTGCAAACGCGTTAACAGCGTGGTGATTTGTTCATTGCTAAGTTCTATACCTAGCACTCTTGCAACACGGGAATGCCGCAACCCAATCGGTGCGCGTACTGGCAACGTACCTCGTACCTCACTTACCGCGCCAACATTCCCACCGCAAATTTCAACCAACAATTGTGTTGCACGCTCCATTGCTTGTTGCGTGGCAGCGTAATCCACACCCCGCTCAAATCGGAACGATGAGTCAGTCGCCAAGCCAAAACGGCGCGCTTTACCTGCGATCGCGTCAGGATGAAAGAACGCACTTTCTAAAAACACATCTGTCGTGCTGGTTTCCACACCACTACCCTGCCCGCCCATGATGCCTGCTATGGCTAGGACACGAGTGTTGTCAGCAATGACCAATACTTCCGCATCAAGTTGTACGGTTTGTTCATTAAGCAAGATTAATGATTCGCCTTGGTTTGCACGCCGTACCGTAATGCCGCCAGAGAGCTTATCCGCATCAAAAGCGTGCATGGGTTGGCCCATTTCCAGCATCACATAATTGGTTATATCAACTACCGCATTGATGCTGCGCAGCCCGCTGCGCTCCAAACGACGCTGCATCCAAATCGGTGTAGAAACGGCTGCATTCACGCTACGGATTAACCTGCCACAATACAAAGGACAAGCGGTTGCGTCTTCTACTTTAACCTTCATCTGCTCGCTTAATGTTGCCTTGTGAGGCGCTATAGCTAAGGGTTTGCAGGGGCTAGCAGTAAGTGCGAAAACTTCGCGCGCGATACCGAACAGGCTGGAACAATCACTGCGATTCGGCGTGAGTTTGAGCGTGAAAACATGGTCATCTAACTCTAGGTATTCGCGGATGGTCGTGCCGACTGGCGCGTCATCCGGCAACAACCAGAGTCCATCGCTAGTCTCCGCCAAGCCTAATTCTTTAGTCGAACACAACATGCCAAACGATTCGATGCTGCGTACTTTAGCTTGCTTGATATTAAAATCGCCAGGTAACACCGCACCGATGCGCGCACACGGCACTTTTACACCAACCACAACATTGCTCGCACCACACACGATGGTCAATGGTTGTGCCTCGCCGACATTCACCTGACACACGTTCAGCCGATCCGCATTGGGATGTTTAACCACCTCCAGCACTTGTGCGACCACCACGTTGTTAAAGGCTGGGGCAACGGTATCCATGCCCTCCACCTCCAAGCCTGCCATCGTGAGCAGATGCGAAAGTTCCGCACTGGATAGCGCGGGATTGACGAAGGTTCTTAACCAATTTTCAGAAAATTTCATTGCAGTCGTCTTAATTAAATTGCTTGAGGAAGCGCAGATCGCTCTCAAAGAATAATCTCAAATCATTCACGCCGTAACGCAACATCGCCAAGCGTTCAACGCCCAAGCCGAAGGCGAAGCCGAGATATTTTTCGCTATCGATATTGACGTGTTTGAGCACGTTAGGATGCACCATGCCGCAGCCGCCAATCTCCAGCCAGCCGCCTTTCCAGCTCATATCCATTTCGGCTGAGGGCTCGGTGAATGGAAAAAATGAGGGACGAAAACGCACTTGCAAATCATCCTGTTCAAAGAAGCGTTGTAAAAAATCTTGAACCACCCCTTTAAGGTTGGCAAAGCTGATGTCTTCATCCACCCATAGACCTTCGACCTGATGAAACATCGGCGAATGCGTGGCATCGGAATCGACACGATAGACACGCCCCGGTGAAATGATCTTCAACGGCGGTGCATTTTCTTCCATGTAACGCACCTGAACTGGCGAAGTATGGGTACGCAATACATGTTGTGGATCGATATAAAAGGTATCGTGCATGGCACGCGCGGGATGATTCTCAGGGATATTCAGCGCCGTGAAATTATAAAAATCGCTCTCGATTTCTGGGCCAGATGAAATCGCAAAACCCAGCGAGTGGAATAGCTGCTCGATGCGTTGCAAGGTCAAGGTGATTGGGTGAAGGCCACCCGTGCTGGCACCCCGCCCTGGTAAAGTGACATCCAAAGATTCAGCGGCTAACTTTCCAGCCAATTTACTTTGTTGTAAAGCATCACGACGCTGCTGCAAAGCTGCTTCTATTGCCTGTTTAACCACATTGATTTGCGCGCCTGCGGCTGGACGTTCTTCAGCAGACAGCTTACCCAAGCCTTTGAGCAAGGCTGTGAGACTGCCTTCCTTGCCAAGATACTTCGCTTTGACCTGCTCTAATTCAGCTTCATCGCTAATCACCGCGAACTGCTTTAGCGCTTGGTCGAGAATGTGTTGGAGTTGTTCCATTTATAGGGCACCTCTAAAAATCCAGATTTCATCCCAACTGCTGCGTTGTGGAAAAAATTTCTTGCTTACATATAAACCATATGCGGCGCGGCGAAATTTTCTCCACGCCTTGCATTTGGGCGAACTCTAAATTTTTAGAGATGCCCCAATCACACCGCAAACAATGAAATTTCATCAAACAAAAAAGGAGGCCAGAGCCTCCTTCTTAATTCGCAGCCTATTACTAAGCTGCGAAACTGACTTACTTGCCGAGGCTGGCTTTAGCCTGCACAACGAATTGTGCAAAGGCAACCTTATCGAAAATCGCGATATCAGACAGTACTTTACGATCCACTTGAATATCTGCTTTTTTCAAGCCATTCATAAACACGCTGTATGTCAGACCTTGCTCACGGGCTGCTGCGTTAATACGAGCAATCCACAATGTACGGAACTGGCGCTTCTTCTGACGACGATCACGGTAGGCATATTGCCCCGCTTTCATTACCGCTTGTTTGGCGATACGGTAAACGTTCTTGCGGCGGCCACGGTATCCCTTGGCTTTAGCAAGCATTTTCTTATGTGTTGCACGGGCGACGACCCCACGTTTTACTCTAGGCATGTCCTACTCCTTTATGCGTATGGCATCATGGCGCGAACCGATGCTTTATTGGTTGCGTGGACTTCAGTCGTGCCGCGTAATTGACGTTTAGTTTTGGTCGTTTTCTTGGTCAAGATATGACGTTTGAACGCACTAGCGCGCTTGATAGTGCCGCCAGCACGAACGACGAAGCGCTTTTTTGCGCCGCTTTTGGTTTTCATCTTAGGCATAACAACTCCTTAAGTTATGGTGCGAGGTGTTTTCCGACTGGAAAAACTTGGTAACCCATACACCACTTTTTATTGGGACTCTACCTGCTACTCATTTCGACCAGTCCCTGCTGCCGAATGAACACTGCTTAATCTGTTACTTCTTGCCTAACTTGGGAGACAACACCATCACCATCTGGCGACCTTCCATTTTAGGAAATTGCTCAACCACGCCGTGCTCAATCAAGTCTGCTCTAACCCGTTCAATCAAGCGCATTCCGATTTCTTGGTGAGCCATTTCTCGACCACGAAAGCGTAAGGTAATTTTAGTTTTATCACCATCCGCCAAAAACTTAATCAGGTTACGCAACTTGATGTTGTAGTCACCATCATCCGTTCCCGGACGAAACTTAATCTCTTTAATCTGTACCTGCTTTTGCTTAAGCTTGGCTTCATGCTGCTTTTTGGCTTCGGCATATTTGAATTTTCCTATGTCCATAATGCGACAAACGGGTGGATCAGCCAAGGGCGAAATCTCTACCAAATCCAACTCTGCTTCATCTGCCAAACGCAACGCTTCTGCGATGGTAACAATCCCTAGTGGTTCTTTTTCTACACCGATGAGACGCACTTGTGGTGCGGTAATCATTTCATTGGTGCGTTGCGATTTATCTTGTGCTATTGCCGTATCCTCTAAAAATATTTAAGCCGTGCTACCCGTTTTTGATTTCGGTTTGCAAACGTTGAAGCAAGGCTTCTAACGTCATTTGTCCGATATCTTCACCACTACGGGAACGCACGGCCACCAAGTTTCCTGCTACTTCTTTATCGCCCAAAATTATCTGGTAAGGTAATTTTTGTAAGCTATGTTCGCGTATTTTATAGGTAATCTTCTCATTACGCAAATCCAATTCTACACGCAAGCCAGCTGCACGCAGGTTTTGCGTTACTTGGGTCGCATATTCAGCCTGCGCTTGAGAGATGTTCATCACCACCAATTGCACGGGCGCAAGCCATATTGGAAACGCCCCCGTGTAGTTTTCAATCAGCATACCGATGAAACGCTCTAGCGAGCCGAGTATCGCGCGATGCAACATAACAGGCGTTTTGCGAGTGTTATCCTCATCGACGAACTCCGCACCCAGCCTACCTGGCATAGAGAAATCAACCTGCACCGTTCCGCATTGCCATGAACGACCAATCGCATCTTTAATATGGAATTCGATTTTCGGACCATAAAACGCGCCTTCACCGGGCAACTCTTCCCATGCCAGACTGGATGCGCGCAAAGCCGCTCGCAAAGCCGCTTCTGACTTATCCCAAATCTCATCGGAACCCACACGACTTTCAGGACGCAACGCCAGCTTCACTGCGACTTCGTTAAAGCCGAAATCACGATAAACTTTCAACACCAGCGCGTTGAAAGCCGTGACTTCAGATTCAATCTGGCTCTCGGTACAAAAAATATGGCCGTCATCTTGCACAAAACCACGCACGCGCATCAAGCCGTGTAAACCGCCTGATGGCTCATTGCGATGGCATGAGCCAAACTCCCCATAGCGCAGCGGCAGTTCACGATACGAACGCAAATC
>CANFCA010000087.1 GCA_947445045.1 Gallionellaceae bacterium | reverse complement strand
TCACCACACCGACGTAATTGTCGAACCAGGAATCGATGATCAGCGCTTTCAGGGGACCATCAGGATTGCCCTTGGGCGGCGGAATACGGGCAATTACCGCCTCCAGCACGTCCTGCACACCCAGACCGGTCTTGGCTGAACAGCGCACTGATTCCTGAGCATCAATGCCGATTACCTCTTCGATTTCTTCAATTGCATTTTCTGGATTGGCAGACGGCAAGTCGATTTTATTCAACACAGGAACAACTTCAACGCCCAAATCCAGCGCGGTGTAGCAGTTCGCCACGGTCTGCGCTTCCACACCCTGCGAAGCGTCCACCACCAGCAGCGCGCCTTCACACGCAGACAGCGAACGCGACACCTCGTAGGAAAAATCCACGTGTCCTGGCGTATCAATCAAATTGAGATTATAGATTTGTCCATCGCGCGCTTTATAAAGCAACGCGGCGGTTTGCGCCTTGATAGTGATACCGCGTTCGCGTTCCAAATCCATGGAATCGAGCACCTGCGCTTCCATTTCGCGGTCGGATAAGCCACCACACAATTGGATTATACGGTCGGCCAGCGTGGATTTGCCGTGGTCAATATGAGCAATGATGGAGAAATTTCGGATGAGCTGCATGAGGATATAAACATCGCCGACAATCGGCTTTTTCGCAAAGCGCGAATTCTAGCCGATTTAGGCACTTACTGCGCAGATGCTTTAGTGCTTTAGGCTATTATTCGTCCAACTTAATCGCTACATAAGACGTGCCATCGCTACGCTTCACCAACAGCGCGACGTTACGCCCATTCGGGACTTGCGCGAGAAATTCATTGAGTTGTGCGGGCGAGTGCAGTGAAGTGTTGCCTATTGCCAGCAGCACATCCCCTGTATGCAGTGCCGCACGAGCCGCTGCGCCTTTGATACTTTCGACCAACAGTCCACTGCTCACTTGCAGCTCTTGCTGTTGCGCTGCGCTGAGCTCACTCACAGTGATGCCTAAACGGTCTATCGTTTCAGCCGCCTCTTCAGCAGGCTTTTTATCGACATGCGCCAGCTTGGCTTCTTCGGGAATTTCTGCCACTACCACCGTCACTTGTTTAGCCGCACCTTTGCGCCACAAATCAACCACAGCCTTGTTACCAGGCTTAGTGCCCGCCACGATACGCGGTAAGTCGCTAGAGCGGCTCACGGATTTGCCATCAAATTTTAGTATCACGTCACTGACTTCAATGCCTGCTTTATCCGCAGGTGCATTCTTTTCTACACTGCTGATAAGCGCGCCTTCTGGTTTGCTCAAGCCAAACGATTCCGCCAGCTCATTGGTCAGCTCTTGTATTGTCACACCGATACGCCCGCGTGTGACCTTGCCACTGCTGCGCAATTGGTCTGTTACTTGAGTGGCGACATCAATGGGAATAGCAAACGACAAACCCATTGACCCACCAGAGCGCGTGTAGATTTGCGAGTTAATCCCCACCACTTCGCCATCCAAATTAAACAGCGGGCCACCAGAGTTGCCAGGGTTGATCGCCACATCGGTTTGAATGAAGGGCACGAAATTGTCTTGCGGCAACGAGCGCCCTTTGGCGCTCACAATGCCCGCTGTCACACTGTTGTCAAAGCCAAACGGCGAGCCTATTGCCGCCACCCATTCGCCGACTTTTAATTTATTGGGATCGCCTCTATTAACGATAGGCAAACCTTTCGCTTCAATTTTCAACAGCGCCACGTCGGTACGTTTATCTGTACCAATAACCCTAGCGCGGAATTCACGCCTATCAGTGAGCCGCACCGTGACCTTATCTGCGCCATCCACCACATGAGCGTTGGTCATAATGTAACCATCCGAGCTGATGATAAAACCAGAACCCAACGATTGTGATTCTTGCTCTTGAGGCATTTGTGGTGCGAAACGACGAAAGAATTCTGAGAAGGGATCTTCACCGCCCGGCGTGCCTTGTATATTGGGCATTTCAGGGACATTACGAACAGCTTGCGTGGTGCTGATATTCACCACTGCCGCACCTTCTTTCTCGACTAAGACAGTGAAATCGGGTAGTTCTTTTGCATATGTTGGCATGCAAACTGTGACACTCATCAACAACACTACAATACTAAAAAAACTCCTTAGCATGCGTCCTCCAAATTACCAAATGATCGATAGAATTGCCGGGTATTTAAAGCTCGTTACGATATAGCCCTGTGAGATAAGGCTGAAAATAACCTTGATTGAGACGAACAGAAATTCGTTTGGCTAAGACAAAACCGATTAGCAATCCCAGTATTGCACCAATGACGGCGTAACCATCATGTTGCTCAGTGTCGTTGATCCACACACTGCCTAACAGCGCGCCTGACAACATCAGCAATAAAGGCAACACATACACCAAACCAATGCCGCGCAACACCACGCCTTCTTCAACGGCGACAATCACGTCATCGCCCAATTTTGCGTGGATGGAGTTTTCAACTTGGAATTGGCGTGGCGTGCTGCAAAAAAGTTGCCCTAGCTTGCTAGACCCGCAACCCTTGCCCTTGCATTGCTCGCAACCCAAGCCTGGATCGGCTTGTATTAAGGCTTTTTCGCCATCAATTTTGATAATCCTAGCGCGCGTTTCCAGCATGATTAATTATTGCTGTGGCTGATAGAATCAAGGATTTTTGCAATCGTGCGTGGCGGCACTTCACCAACCACGGTGTAAAGATTTTCACCCATCACTTTGTGGTACAAAGTCATTGCACCACGATTGGATAAGCCATCAAGGTCATCTTCGTCATGATCATTCAACTCAATGAACACCGACACTGCACTTAAGCCATCCGAATAGACGATTTGAGTAACAGGCAAATGCTTGCCGTGCATTGGCCGCTCAAGTTCGGTTATTTTTTTAAAGCCTGCCGGTAAAAAATTTACATTCCATCCACTCTTGAAATTTACCGGGGTAGGCGCAGCATCAATTTGTTTTGCTTTTTTAGTGTCTTGAAAATTCGCGGCAATTTTTGATTTTATCCAAGCGCGGTCTATCTTGCCGCCAATCTGTAATTGGGTAAACGCATATTGCTCGACGATTTTATTTTTGTCATCTAACACGGCGGCTTTTAGCAACAAACCCGATTCAGAATGTACCCAAATTTTATGCGAATACAACAAAGTATCTTTAGGTTGAAACAAAATAACTTGTGCGTCATATCCCGCCACACGCTCTTTACCGACCTGCTTGGCCTGATAATTTTCAGTCAATGCGGTGAGTTGCTGCGGCAACAGGGATGGAAATCGACCGCGTCCTTGCTGGCTATCCATCTGCAACATGCCATGCTCGCTAGACATCCACACTTGGCCATCGTGGCGCAGAATCTCACTCTTAGGGCCATCCAACCCTTCCAGTCTTTCGTACTCTGTGCCGGAGTCGATGATGTGGGTAATACGCGAAGTCTCTACGGTATCGTCATGCTGATAAACAAATACACCACTGTAATCTCTCTCGTGTCCTGCGAAGGCCACGGTCTTAAGCCAATTAGCACAAGTCTCCGTTTCACCCGCAGTCGCATTGGCTATAAAAGCCAGTAACAACGCCAACACAGTGCCGCAGAATCTCATTGCCATCCTAAACTTAAATTACTGTCCATCCACATTATACGCAACGGTGCGAATATAAGATGCGCCGCCATTCATATCAGTACTAGGAGAAAATTCTTGGTGCGCCATCAGATATTCATTCGCACTCGGCTTAAAGCGCATGCTTGCTGGCATCAGTGCAGAATGCTGGGTAGCTGTTTGCTGCATAGCCATTTGTGGTGTTGCTTGTGGGCTAATCTGCAATGACATCCATGCAACGATACCCATTGCTGCAAGCGTTGCCGCTGCCGACAAGGCGAAATGACGGGTCTTCTGCTGCACCATCTGTCCGCGTGGTGCTAAAACAGTGGGTTCATCAACCAACCGTGCGCTTACAGCCGCGCTCACATCGGCAGGTATATGCTCAGGCTGACGCAGGGCATCGCCAATTAAATGGTAAACCGCCCAATTTTTTTGCGCATCCGAACCCGACTTAAATTTAGCCAAACAGCTCGCTGCCTCATCTTCAAATAACTCGCCATCCATTAGCGCAGAAATTTCTTGTTTCATTACTACCACCTATTATCTTTACTGGTTTCTAACAATGGCCGCAGGTTTTCTGCAACCGCTTCACGTGCCCTAAAAATCCTTGATCTCACCGTGCCAACGGGGCAATTCATTGCACTGGCAATCTCTTCGTAGCTCAAACCCTCTATTTCACGCAGCGTCAAGGCGTTGCGCAAATCTTCGGGAAGTTGCTGTAATGATTTCTGCACTACATCGACAACTTGTTTGCTCATGAGTTCATTTTCTGGCGTATTAACTTCACGCAACAAACTTGCCTCTTCAAAGGATTCAGACTCTTCCGCATCAAATATGGTGCTGGTGGGGGCGCGGCGCTTATTGGCCAACAGGTGATTTTTTGCGGTATTGATGCCGATGCGATATAGCCATGTGTAGAACGCACTATCGCCGCGAAAAGTAGGCAACGCCCGATAAGCCTTGATAAACGCCTCTTGCGTCACATCTTCCGCTTCGCCTGGGTCACGCACAAATCGAGAGATGAGCCTTCCTAACTTGCGCTGATATTTAGTCACCAACAAATCAAAGGCGTATTTATCTCCACGTTGCACGCGCTCTACTAGCTGTTGATCGACTTCCCTGTCTGCCATCCCTGAATTATTTCACTGTTTTTTTGACAACCTATCTTCTCACAACCTTTATGTTTTAACCAGACAAGTAAATTAAGATATAGTCTGAATTCAATATCGCCTATCGAGAACTCAATTGCTACGTTTCGACACCCTCATCATTGGCAGCGGCCTTGCCGGATTAACGCTCGCAATCAAGTTAGCCGAGCAGCAAAAAGTTGCCATCATCACTAAAAAGTCATTGTTAGATGGTGCGAGTGGTTGGGCACAAGGGGGTATTGCTGCGGTGTTATCGCCAGATGATTCGCTCGATGCACATATTCAAGACACGCTGATAGCGGGCGCAGGCTTGTGTGATGAAGCCGCTACACGCTATGTGGTTGAACATGGCAAAGAGTCGATTGATTGGTTGATTGAGCAAGGCGTACCCTTCACCAAAGATAGTGCCAGTGATATGGGCTATCACCTCACCCGCGAGGGGGGACACAGTCGCCGTCGGATTATTCATGCGGCGGATACGACAGGTCACGCCGTGCAAGAAACCCTTGCCACACGTGTATTGAAGCATCCCAACATCACAGTGTTGGAACACTTCATGTCGGTGGATTTAATCACGAGCAAAAAGCTGAACTTGCCGGGCAATTTTTGCTATGGCGTATATGCCTTGAACACTGCAAGTGATGAAGTGGTCACCATCGCTGCACACAACACCATTCTTGCCACAGGTGGCACAGGTAAAGTTTATCTCTATACCACCAATCCCGACACTTCCACGGGCGATGGTATTGCCATGGCATGGCGTGCAGGTTGCCGCATCGCCAATATGGAGTTCATCCAGTTTCATCCCACTTGCCTATATCACCCCCACGCCAAGTCATTTTTGATTAGTGAGGCAGTGCGGGGTGAAGGTGGCATTCTGAAACTGCCTGATGGCACGCGATTCATGCCCAACCACGATGAACGCGCCGAGCTCGCACCTCGCGATGTCGTAGCGAGAGCCATCGATTTTGAAATGAAAAAACACGGTTTGGATTGCGTTTATTTGGACATCTCGCAT
>CANFCA010000086.1 GCA_947445045.1 Gallionellaceae bacterium | reverse complement strand
CAAATGTCAGCACTGGATTTGTACCACTACACTCAGCATCTGCGTGACAACCATCAAAAAAGTGCGCGCTATGAAATCGCAATGTGGGGAAAATTGGCGTACCCGATTGCGATACTGGTGATGATGGTTTTAGCCCTGCCGTTCGCGGCATATCGTCGACGTGCTGGCGGTATCAGCGGGATGATATTTTTAGGAATCGTTCTGGGGTTGTCATTCCACTTCTTTAGCAAGCTGGTCGGCAGCTTAGGTGCGCTGAATGATTGGCAGCCATTTTTTAGCGCGACGATTATGTCGGCAGTGTTTTTATTGCTGGGGGTTTTTACCCTGTACTGGGTGGAGCGCCGCTAAGTGTCTGATTACGGTTTGGGTGGTGCATCTATAGTAGCTCGCTGAGCTTTTCTTTCTCGCCCGTGTTTGACCATCTGTTTCACTTCTTGGCGTTGTTCTTCAGGCACTTTTTGGAATGCTTTGTATTTTGCACGAGCCGCTTCGCGTTGTTCATGAGTTAATTTGCTCCACGCGGGCAAGCTGTTGTGAAAGCGTTTTTTTTCCTCGGCATTTAAGCGTTCATAACCCTTGGCCGTTTTGAGTAAATGTTGCTGCTGTGCTTCAGGTAGCTTATCCCATTCTGGTTCTAAGGGAGTTAAGGCTTCGTGTTGTTCGGTAGAAAGTGTACGCCAAGGCATCACGTCTGCAAAAGCAGAGGCATTCAACCAACACAACAACAAACTACCAATGAAGATATTTCTCATGCGTTTAGGGTGCTCAAACAATTAATCAACAAAAACATCTAGCGGCATTTCATCGGTCAGAATCGCCACATCAAGCTCGCTGATTTGCTGTTCTTCAGAGTGTTGTACAAAATTTGTTCCTGCCACAACAAGTAATGCTGCAAGTAGCCCTGTAGCCAACCATTGCATCGTGGTGTGAGGAATCAGGTGGTCAGTCCAACGACCCGTAGAGAGTGCGTAAGCAGGTGCGCGCGATGGTTGCATAGCCAGCGCATTGCGGCGTGCTTTGACCAATGCCGTCACCGTGGTGTCGTCCAGTTGTTGCGTACTTTGAGTCAATAATTGTGCAATTTTTGTTGGGTCTAATTGAGTGTTCATGATAATTCCACCCCTTTCTTTTTAAGTATTTCTGCTAGCGCATGCGTTGCACGTGAGCAATGAGTTTTCACGCTTCCCTCGGTGCAACCCATTGCGGTAGCAGTTTCAGCAGTATCCAGTCCCTCCCAGTAACGCAGCAGGAAGGCTTCTCGTTGACGTGCTGGAAGTACCGTCATTGCTTGTTCGATGACAGCGATTAACTGTTTTTGTTCCAATGCCTCAAAGGGAGCGGCTGGAGTGGACTGATTGTCGTCATCTTCCAGCACATCCAAAGGGTCGAAATCCTCTTCCTCATGCTTGGGTTGCAGGTTGGAAAACAGCGACACCCATGCACTACGGACTTTTTGCCTGCGGAAATGATCGCGGATAGTGTTCTGCAAAATGCGCTGAAACAATAGCGGCAACTCATCATTGGGCTTATCGCTGTATTTTTCGGCGAGCTTCAGCATGGCATCTTGCACGATATCCAAAGCCACGTGAGTATCCCGCACAGCAAACAGTGCATGCTTATATGCACGTCGCTCAGTGCTGCTGAGAAATTGGTCTAATTCGGCGGAGGTACTCAGTTTATTTGTCCTTACATTTTGGGGTTCGAATGGTAGCAAATTGCTTTGCATATTGCTCTAAGTTAAAATATCGCAACCGGTTAGAAAAATTTATTATGTATTAAATTGAACTAATGGTTTGTAAGGTTGTCTTGGTAGGTGCGAATCCTCGCACTATGTAGCTTTAAATTTATGGAGGTGTTTATGGGAATGATTAATAAAGGGGTTGTTTTAGTAGGTGTAGTAATGTCATTGTTTGCGGGTGCAACTCAGGCCGCTGTGGCGACTGGTACTGCTGTAATTTCTGGGAGTGTTGCAGGTCCAGCAGCAACTTGTTCTGTTACAGGCACTTCCCTGTCTTTGGGCGTAATTAATGTAGGTACACTTACTCAAGGTATTCTCTCCCCGGTAGCGAATTGCAGCACAGGTATGCCATATTCTTTCACTTTTACTAGCACTAATGGCGGTAAATTGGTATCTGGGACTTGTTCGTTGAATTACTCAGTAGTTACTTATGCTGGTTACACTAATACATTCGGTACGGCTAACTTATTGGGTGTTGCGACACCAACATTGGTTGGAACTGGCGCGGGTCAAACAACAAGTTTTGGCGTGGTGATTCCTGCGGCACAACCTGGATGTGTTTTGGCAGCAAACTCAGCGGCATCGCCTGTTTCGGATACGCTGGTTGTGTCGGTTAATTACTAATTCATTAGTTAATTCATCATAGTCTTTAGGTATCCTGCAGTAGTTGCAGGGTACCTATTTTTTTTGAGTATTCATTACTTCTTAATGGCGATTGCTATCATGCTTATTCGAGTCATCAAGCTTTTGGGATTATTGTTTGTTGCGGGTAATACGCAGGCGGCTAGCTTTAGCGTAAAACCAACGCGCATTTTTTTTAAAGATGTTCATCAGACTGTTCTGACAGTGGGAAATGCTGGTGATAAAGAAGTATTTATTCAGACCGAGTTAATGACATGGGCACAGCAAGAAGGTAAGGATGTTTATACATCTTCACGAGATGTGTTGGTATCGCCACCGATGTTTAAAGTGCCGGCTGGCGGTGAGCAAACAGTGCGTATTCGATTCTTAGGTGATAAGTCTACGAAGGTGGAACGAACCTATCGTTTGTTTTTGCAGGAAGTACCGCAGCAGAGCAAATCGGATCAAGCAACGATATCTGCAACCTTGAAAATGGGTGTGCCAATTTTTATCCAGCCAGAAAAATCTGATTCGGCTCAATTTGATTGGCGTGTAATGCACAGTGCGGAAGGTGCTACGGTTCAGGTAAGCAATACCACAAATAGCCATATTCAATTCACAGCACTTAAGTTGAGCGCGCAAAGTGGCGAAGTTTTAAGTGACGAAAAAGTTTTCGTTTACGTGCTTCCTGGGCAAATTTATCGTTGGAATGTAAAGCTTAAGAAGCCATTGCCGAAAGGTAAATTATTGTTGCAAGCAAATAGCGACCGTGATGAAATTAAGGTCGAAATTGAGGCTGATTTCGTCGCTGTTCCGTAAGTCTGTTTTCTGAGTAACTCCTAAAGGCCGATTCCATATGTTTAAGTTGAGTCTGAGAACTTTTTGCGTTCTTACTCAGTGGCTGTTGCTGTTGAGTTTGTGGAGCAGTTCAGCTGTTACCGCTGAATCTCTTTCATCTTCAGAAGTGCCGGATCAGCCTATCCTTTCCCTTTACGATACCCAACTAAACCAGCAGCCTGTCGGAGAAGGTCGCTTTTTACGTTTATCAGATGGATCGCTGTATTTGCACGAGGCAGACTTGGCGACTTGGCATTTGCGCCGCTCTGGAATTTCTGCGTATCAGTATGATGGTCAAGAGTGGTTGCCGTTGAATGGATTTGCGGGAGTAAGCTACAAAGTCGATGAAGCAAAGCAAACTATCCAAATAAATTTGTCGGCGCAGGCTTTTTTGCCTAACGATTTGGCAACAGAAGCTTACACGTATATTCCACCGACACCATCAAGTTGGGGCAGTTTTGCAAACTATGATTTATTGGCAACTGGCGTGCAGGGTTTACAGCAACTTAACGGCACGTTTGATGTAAATATGTTCGGGCCATACGGTACGCTGAGTAACAACTTTGTTGGGCAAAATTTGTGGTCGCAAGATCGGCAGGCAAGCCACTTGATTCGGCAAAATACATTGTGGTCACGCGATTGGCCAGACACAATGGTGAATGTTCAAGTGGGTGATACGCAAGGTAAGGGCGGCATATGGGCCCGCCCCGTTTATTTTGGTGGTGTTCGCTGGGGGCGAAATTTTGCAACTCAACCAGGCTTCATTACCAGCCCAGTTCCTTTGCTGGCAGGGGAGGCAACGTTGCCTAGTACCATAGATTTATATATTGATGGTGTTGCGCAAAGGCACCTCAATGTGCCTTCTGGCCCGTTTTCATTAAGTGATTTCCCGCAAGTCACTGGGCAGGGCGAAGCTAAATTGATTGTGCATGATAGCTTGGGTCGCGAGCAAGTTATCACCGCGCCCTATTCGGCGACTAGTGATCTATTGCGGCCAGATGTTGTGGACTACAGTGTAGATGTTGGGGTGATTCGTCAAAATTTGGGTTTAATCAGCAATGATTACGGTCATTTTATGGCTGCGGCAACAGCGCGGAAAGGATTAAGTGAGCGACTTACTGTTGAAGGGCGCGGTGAGTTTTTGCGCGACCAGAAAACTGTCGGGCTGGGAGGGAGTGTATTAACCTCACTGGGCATTGCAACAGCGGCTGTAGCGAAAAGCCATCACGCGGACAAGGGGGCGGGCAGCTTGTATACGTTAAGCTTAGATAAACAAAAGGTAGGGCTAAATTTTAGTTTGCGTGGGCAAGTAAGTAGCGAAAATTTTGTGCAGATTGGAGGTATATCAGGGATTTTCAATGCAGTGCGAACTTTTAATGCAAATTTAGGCTGGCAATTTTCTGGGGGGAGTTCTTTGGGCGGCAGTTATGTGCAGCGCGCGATGGTGAATCAGCCTGCCACTAAAGTTGCCTCCTTGAATTACGGTATGCAGGTAGGTGCAGGAATTTCGCTAAATGTTTCGTTGTTAGGGATTTTGAGCGAGCCTAAAAGTAACTCGCTGATGTTCTTTTTGATTAAGCCAATCAACGAAAAAGGTGCGATTGCCATGCTTAGCGGCAATGTCCAAAATCATCTTCTTGAGCAGCCTACCTTGCAAGTGCAACAATCGGCATGGCGTAATGGTGACTGGGGGTATCGAGGACTTGCGATTGGCGGGAAAAATCCTCGAGATGAGGCGGGGATTTCATTCAGATCTCAAGAGGCGAACTACACGGCTGATGTGAGCCATGCACAAGTTGCAACAAATTATCGTGTGGGTATGCAAGGTGCGTTAACTCTTATGGAATGGAGTTTGCTCCCAACACAGCACATCAATGATAGTGTTGCCTTAGTGCATGTGCCTGGCTATCCAAATTTAGAAGTTTCATCAAACAATCAGGTCGTTGCGCGAACTAATAAAAATGGGGACGCGCTGTTACCTGACTTGTGGTCATATCGTCCAAACACAATCAGTATTGATCCATTGGCATTGCCCATGGATGCACAATTATCCAGTAGCAAAGTAGCTCTCGTCCCTTATTATCGGGGTGCTGTGGCAACGATTTTTACGGTCAAACGTAATCGTAGCGCGGTAATAACACTGTTATTAGAAGATGGTAAACCTGCACCCGTCGGCATGACTGTTAATGTGGAAGGCGTAGCAGAAACGTTTATGGTGGGGATGCGTGGTGAAGTGTATGCCACGGACTTATCTGAACGAAACAAAATGCAAGCAATGTGGCGTGGAACAACCTGTCGGTTTGAGTACACAATACCTGCGGATGCCAGCACAACGGTCTATTCCGAGCCGATTATTTGTAAAGGTGTGGAGAGATAGGGTAGGTCAGATGTGAACTAAGGTTGACCAAATCCCCGCCAAACATTATCCTACGCGGTTCTATTTTGCTAAATTCTAAGGTGTTTGTGATGGAGTTGACGGGCGCGGAAATCGCTATTCGATGTTTGCAGGAAGAGGGCGTTGAGTACATATTTGGCTATCCTGGTGGAGCGGTGTT
>CANFCA010000085.1 GCA_947445045.1 Gallionellaceae bacterium | reverse complement strand
TTTCCAACGCTCGACCAAGCGATCACGCATCGACAACGAGAGCGAAGTGTAAACGTAGTAAGTCGCCTGAGTCAGTTTGTCACGACCCAAAGTGCGGCTGAAATAACGGCGGAAGTCTTCGACGATGCTTTCGCCATCCATGCCCAAGGCAGGTAGTTCGGTAATGGTAGGTAATGGTTTGCTGATAACAAAAGGTTTGGTATTGATGATGATTCTCCAGATAGGCTGTGTATGGTGAGATTATACTAAAACATGGCGTGATTAGGGCGTTCAGCTTCGGTATAGTAACGCTATGCACACACTTTCTGCACTCCGCGCTGGCAATTTGGCTGGCATTAAACGACTTGATTTATCTTGTGGCTTGACCGAATTTCCCAGTGGAATTTTCAAGCTTGCCGATACCTTGGAGATACTCAATCTGTCTGGTAATGCTTTATCTCGCTTGCCAGATGATTTGTACAAGCTGCATAAATTGCGTGTTATTTTTTGCTCGGATAATTTTTTTACCGAGCTGCCCGCTGTGTTGGGGCAATGTGTTCAATTGGAGATGATAGGATTCAAAGCCAATAGAATTAAGCATGTACCCGCTGCTGCTTTACCACCCAAGTTGCGTTGGCTGATTCTGACTGACAATCAAATTAGTGAATTGCCTAGCGAACTCGGTACATGCACGCGACTGCAAAAGCTCATGCTGTCAGGCAATCAGTTAGAAAATTTGCCAGACTTGAGCAACTGCATTCGTCTGGAATTATTACGCATCGCAGCGAATCGTTTTGCACAGCTACCTGACTGGATATTTTCGTTGCCGCGTTTGGCATGGTTGGCTTGTGCAGGTAATCCTTGTAGTGATGCTGATGAAGCTTCGGCGATGTCTAAGCATGCCATCGCGGATATTGCTTGGGAAAGCCTAGCGTTGCAGCAGCCATTGGGTGAAGGCGCATCGGGGATCATTTATCGAGCGAACCACAAATCGGCGGATGGTGTTTCGCCTGTGGCGGTTAAAGTTTTCAAAGGTGAGGTGACCAGCGACGGTTTGCCGCGATGTGAAAAATCCGCCGCCATCGCGGCGGGGGCGCATCCCGCGTTGATACCCGTTATCGGAAAAGTCAGCGGACATCCTGAAGATAAATTGGGCTTGGTGATGTCGCTGGTAGAGCCAAGTTTCGTCAACCTTGCCGCTCCACCCAGCTTGGAATCTTGCACGCGAGACATCTACGCGGCGGATATTAAATTTACCTTGGCGAACGTATTGAACATTGCGCTCAGTATTTCAGACGTGACGGCGCATTTACATGCACAAGGTTTAATGCACGGCGATTTATATGCGCACAACATTTTGTGGAATGAAAAGGAACAGTGCTTACTCGGTGATTTTGGTGGCGCATCATTTGTGCCGCAGCATGATCCAAGGCTGGCGCTAGGTTTGCAACGTCTTGAAATGCGCGCCTTTGCTTGCTTATTAGAAGAGTTATTAGATCGGTGTAATGCGCCAGTTGAGGAAAGTCACATAGTTTATGCGTTACGTGCATTGCAACTTCGTTGTAATCAGGCAAAGGTTAATGCACGCCCCTTATTTGACGAGATTCGGTCTAGTCTGAGTTCACTCAGTGCTGAACTACTTAAATAGTCTTAACCTCACTCCAAAGCTTTTGTAACCAACTCCCGCACGTCTTTGGATAAGTCCTTTTCATTGGCGACGAGTAGTAATGCGGCTTGCATCTTAGTTTTTAATTCAGACTGATATTTTTTCCAATGATCCAAGCTGCGCACCAAGCGTGCGGCGGTTTGCGGGTTGATGCGATTGAGTGTGATAACTTGCTCGGCCCAAAATGTGTAGCCGCTACCATCCAGTGCATGGAACTGCGCGGGATTGGCGTTGCAAAAGCTGAAGATCAAACTCCGTGCCCGATTGGGATTGTTAAGCGTGAAGGCAGGGTGTTGCAACAATTTGCGTATAGCTTGCACATCACATTGGTGCGCGCTGGCTTGGATGCTAAACCATTTGTCGATGACTAACGCTTCGTCGGAAAAATCATCATAGAAGCGTTGCAAAGCCGGTGTCGCGTTATCGCGTTGCACTAAGCCGATGAGCGCGGCTTGCCTATCGGTCATGTTGTTCGCCGTGAGTTCTTGGGCAAGCGCAAGTTGTAGGGTGCTGTCATTGTCCCATTCCAACAGGTAAGACAAGCATAGGTTTTTCAAGCCACGTTTGGCGGCAGATTGTGCATCGGGACGATATTCACCAGACATGAGATTGGCTTGATAAACCGTGATGAATTCTGCTTTAAGCTTCAGCGTCAAAGTGCTGCGCATAAACTGGCGCGCGCGATGGATAGCGTGAGGGTCTATCACCGCACACTGTTCTGCCAGCACGCTTTCTGAAGGCAGGCTCAACACTTGTTCGCGGAAAGCAGGGTCTAGGGTTTCATCCAGCAGTGTGGTGCGTAAGGCATCGATGAATAGTGCGTCCAAGGTTAGCGGTTCGCCAGCCTGAACTTTCGCAACGAGGGTTAACAGGCGTTGCATCGCCAAGCGTTGACCAGCCTCCCAGCGATTGAACGGGTCGCTGTCATACGAAAGTAAATGCACCAACTCACTATCGCTGTAGTCGTACTCCAAGATAACGGGCGCGGAGAAATTACGCAGCAGCGATGGCGTGGGATGTTGCATCACATTGCTGAAACGAAAGGTTTGCTTTGCTTGGGTCAGTTCCAGCACGCAAGTTTTTTGCGTCATTTTCACGCCATCCAAATGCAGCACCATGTCATGTCCTTGTTCGTCCAGCAATCCGATTGCGACTGGAATGTGTAAAGGCTTAGGCGTGAGTTGATGCTGCAAAATAGGACTGCTTTGCGAGAGGCTCACCTCATAGGTGTGTGCGTTGCTGTCGTAATGCGTGTCCACCTGTACACATGGGGTTCCAGCTTGACTATACCAACGTTCAAATTGGCTCATGTTGCGGCCATTTGCATCAGACATGGCGGCGCGGAAATCATCACAGGAAACCGCTTGTCCGTCATGGCGCGCAAAATACAAATCCATGCCTTTGCGGAAGCCATCACGACCCAGCAAGGTTTGATACATGCGTACCACTTCTGCGCCTTTTTCATAAATCGTGGCAGTGTAAAAGTTATTGATTTCAACATAGCTGTCAGGGCGAACCGGATGTGCCATAGGGCCGGAATCTTCAGTGAATTGCACTTGCCGCAAGCCGCGTACATCTTCAATACGTTTAACCACACGACCACTATCCGTGCCCACCATATCGGCGGAAAATTCCTGATCGCGAAACACCGTCAGTCCTTCTTTTAATGAGAGTTGAAACCAGTCGCGGCAGGTCACGCGGTTGCCCGTCCAATTGTGGAAATACTCATGGCCGATGACGGCTTCGATATTGGCGTAATCAGTATCCGTGGCAATACGCGGGTTGGCTAACACATACTTAGTGTTGAATATATTGAGGCCTTTGTTTTCCATTGCACCCATGTTGAAGTCACTCACCGCCACGATCATAAATCGCTCTAAATCCAACTCTAAACCAAAGCGTTGTTCATCCCAACGTATGCTGCTCTTTAACGATTCCATGGCGTGTGAAGTCTTGTCGAGATTGCCCGCTTCGACCCAGACTTGCAGTAACACTTCACGACCTGATTGCAGCTTGTAGTGTTCCTCTTGGCAGACTAAATTCCCCGCGACGAGCGCGAATAAATACGACGGTTTATTGAACGGGTCCTGCCACTTGGCGTAATGCCGACCATCGCCAAAATCACTTTGCTCAATGAGGTTGCCGTTGCTCAACAATACCGGATATTTGGCTTTGTCGGCACGCAACATCACGGTGTATTTCGCCATTACATCGGGTCTGTCCGGGAAGTAAGTGATCTTGCGAAAACCCTGAGCTTCACATTGGCTAAAAAAATTGCCATTGGAGACATACACGCCCATCAACGAGGTGTTTTTGCCGGGGTGGATGCAAGTGGTGATTTCCAAAGTGACGGCATCCGGCGCATGAGGAATTTGCAGAAGCCCGTCTGTCAGCGTGTAGTCTTGCAGTGCTTTGAGGGTGTGTCCGTTCATCCGCAACGAAAGCAACTCTAATTCATCACCATATAGTTGTATGTCAGAGTTGGCGGCAGATAAATTACGCCGCATGGCGATGCGGGTGCTCACAATAGTTGCAACGGGATCAAGGTCAAAGCCCATTTCAACCGTGTCCACCCAATAGGCAGGCGGAGTATAGTCTTTGCGGAAAATGGTGTGGTCAGTTTGAGTTTGCATCTGAGTAAGCCCAATGAAAGAAATATTTCATTGAGCTTATCAGGAAATTAGGAAGCCTTCTGCGTGCAACAGTAAAATAGCAATTATGTTCTTTGATCGAAACTAATCGAAATTTCGTATCGATTGATACGGTAGATCGAAGAATTACCTGTCTTGCGAATAAGCGACATGTAAACCAGTTACATCCGCTCGGTATAGCAAAGCTTCTTTCTTTGAAAGCATCTTATTCAGTGTGACATCAAAGTAAGCCAGTTTTTTAGTGCGTCTATTGACCATGCATAACACCGGTTCTTTACCCGATTGTTTGAATTGTGTGTAGAGGTGATCCCACTCGTGACCATCTTTAATAAATTTACTCATGATTTATCCTTCCGCTAAGATTACGCTGCATGAACGCCGCGTGGAAGAAACCTTAACAGAAAAATATAACGACACTAAGCCCGCGTATCTGGAATTCAGAAGCGCGGATAAGTGGCACAAAAAAACAGATGAATGGCTTGTTTTCGGGAATAGACGGTCAGCGTAGATTTACTACGATGTAGGGGATTTATACTCAACAACTTGTTCGTCTTACAAGTATCATTTTTGTTAATGAAGTGTGAGTTGGGTGTTTATATAAAAGCAATAGCCGTGCCAATATTTTAGGTGTTAAATATCAATTGGTTAGGTTTTGGTGCGTGATTTTAGAGTGACCTTTTTTGACACAGCGTTCCAAAATTGGCAACTGTATTAGTTTTTCAAGGTGTTAGCGATTTGTACGCAATGCAATCGCCATCTGTCGTGCTTCTTCGTCTTTGAGCGTATCGCTGATTTCGCGCATTACACTCTTTAGGTCAACGGTTTTTTCGTCACGCCGATAGTGGCCAGTCAAAATGCTCTCTGGTGTAAGCGCGCTGCTTTGATACAGCGCCCACATTTCCATGCCGTAGTCTGTTTGCAACAGTTCAGGCGCAAATTGACCGAAGTACGTGGCGAGGTTTTCAACATCGCGCAGTAACATTTTGCAGGCTTGGTTGTTGCCTGCTGCGTTGATGGCTTGCGGCAAGTCGATGATGACAGGCCCTGCGCTATCCACCAGTACGTTGTACTCGGACAAATCACCATGCACGATGCCGGCACACAACATACGCACCACTTGAGTGATTAAAATTTGATGATATTCGCGAGCCACTTCCGCACTGAGTGTGATGTCGTTGAGTCGCGGTGCGGCATTACCTTCAACGTCCGTCACCAACTCCATCAGAAGCACACCCTCATGAAAGTTATACGGCTTGGGCACGCGCACCCCCGCTGCGGCGAGTAGGTACAAGGCATCCACCTCGGCGTTTTGCCAAGCTTCTTCCTGTGCTTTGCGTCCATAGCTCGTACCTTTTTCCATCGCGCGCGCACGACGGCTATTCTTTACTTTACGGCCTTCGGTGTAATCCGTACTCTGGCGGAAACTGCGCTTGTCGGCTTCTTTGTAAACCTTCGCGCAACG
>CANFCA010000084.1 GCA_947445045.1 Gallionellaceae bacterium | reverse complement strand
TAACTCACCGTTCGCCATGAGCGTAGGCAGCTTTATCGTCGAAGTCGAAGGGAGGAAACTTACGCATCAACCCTTCGACTTCGCTGCGCTACGCTCAGGACGAACGGAATTTATGGAATTTCTAAAACGGCAATTCCAAATGCGGCGCAGCCGCTTTGAATATCGCGCGGAAGTCGTTCTGAATTCGTTGTAAACCAATCTCAGTATCAGCTTCAAAACGCAGCACTATCACTGGCGTAGTGTTACTTGGACGTGCTAAGCCGAAGCCGTCGGCATATTCCACTCGAAGTCCATCCAAGGAAATGATTTCGTTTGCACCATTGAATTTTGCGGTGTGCTGCAATTGCTCCAGTAGTGCGTGGTTCTCGCCTTCAGCAGTGTGAATATGTAACTCTGGCGTACAAAATGCATCGGGCAAGGCATTGAGTGTGTCGCTTGGGTTGGCGACCTTGCTCAGAATTTCGAGTAAACGCGCACCGGTATACAGCCCGTCATCAAAGCCATACCAACGCTCTTTGAAGAATACGTGACCGCTCATTTCACCTGCTAACAACGCGCCAGTTTCGCGCATCTTGGCTTTGACCAATGAGTGTCCGGTTTTCCATAGTGTGGGTTTACCACCATGATTTTTAATCCAAGCAAATAAATTGCGCGTGGATTTGATGTCAAAAATAATTTCCGCTCCCGGATTGCGGCTTAATACATCCGCTGCGAATAACATTAACTGGCGATCCGGAAAAATAATTTTGCCGTCCTTGGTGACCACGCCAAGGCGGTCGCCATCGCCGTCAAAGGCGAGACCCAATTCGCTATCATTGCCACGCAGCGCGTTAATCAGATCGACGAGATTTTTCGGATCGGACGGATCAGGATGGTGGTTGGGGAAATGCCCATCCACTTCGCAAAACATTTCAGTCACGGTGCAACCTAGTTGGCGATATAGATCAGCCACATAAGCACCCGCCACGCCATTGCCACAATCCACGGTGACGCGCATCGCTTGTGCTAATTTAATATCAGAAACAATTCGCGCCATGTAAGCCGCGCTGATGTCTTGCTGCGCGTAGTTGCCGTTGCCGTGCGTGAGGTTGTTTTGCTCGATGCGGGTACGCAATGACTGAATGGTATCACCTGAAAGTGTCTCGCCATCAAGCACCATTTTTAGGCCATTGTAATCAGGCGGATTGTGGCTACCGGTAAGCATCACGGCGCAGTTGGTTTGCAATTGGTAGGCGGCGAAATACACCATCGGTGTTGGGACACAGCCGACATCAATCACGTTAATGCCGCTCTTTTGTATGCCACGTGCCAAGGCAGCAATCAGTTCGGGGCCGGACAAGCGACCATCGCGACCAATGGCAATGGTGTGTTGTTTGCGTGCAGCAGCTTCTGAGCCGATGGCGTGACCGATGGCTTCAACGATGTCGGGTGTGAGCGTTTTGCCGACGATGCCGCGAATGTCATAGGCCTTGAAAATTTCTTTAGGCAGGTTTTGTAGCATGGTCATCCTTCGTTTCAATTAAAGTAATTTTTTTCCACACCAAATCGGGTGTGAGCTGCATCATGCAGTTGAAATGCCCAAGCGGGCACTCGCGCTTAAAGCACGGGCTGCATTCTATGTTGTGTTGTATGACCTGCGCTTTACTGGAAAGCGGTGGCGTAAATTGCGGGCTGCTGGAGCCGAACAGTGCCACCATCGGGCGATCTAACGCGGCAGCCAAGTGCATCAAGCCTGAGTCGTTGCTGACCACCAGTTGTGCGATGGAGAGTAACGCAATGGCATCGCTGAGATCAGTGTGACCACATAGATTCAGGCATTCAGTATTGCTAAGTGCAACGATTTGTTCTGCCTGTTCGCGGTCTTTGTTCGAGCCGATCAACCACACTGCATAACCTTCACTATGTAAACGTTGCGCAAGCTCTGCGAAGTATTCCACTGGCCAACGTTTTGCTGGACCATATTCAGCACCAGGACAAAATACTGCGACGGGTTGATTCGGCGTTAAATTTAGTTTGTTGAGTGATTCGCTAAGTTGCGCTTCAGAGACATTCAATTTGGGGTTGAGTAAGGGGCGAGGAATTTCTCCATCTGCCATTTCTGCAAGCTGGGCAAAGCGTTCCACCATGAGCGGTAATTTGGTTTTATCCAATTTCCGTGCGTCGTTGAGCAAACCGTAACGTGATTCGCCAACAAATCCAGTGCGTATAGCAATGCGTGCAAAAAAAGGCACGAGTGCGGATTTTAGTGAATTGGGCAATACGACTGCTTGATTGTATTGAGCGGCGCGTAGCTGTTTGCCGAGACGATAACGTGCGCTGAGTTGCAACGCGCCATGCGGAAAAGGATTGGTAATGACTCGCGATACTTCGGGCATGGCGTGTAATAGGCCTGCCGTCCAAGGCGGCGCGAGCACATCAATTTGGCAGCTAGGATGACGTTGCTTGAGCCGCATCAGCATCGGCTGCATCAACATGCAATCGCCGACCCAGCTAGGGGCGACAATCAGTATCTTTTGCATGGTGAGGGGCAATAGAATTGCGCAGCAGATTTGGGTGGCTTGAAAATTGAGTTTTAGTGATGACCTTTAGGCAGCTCACCCTTAAATTTGTACAGCGTCCCGCAATACGGGCAACGTGCTTCGCCGCCATTTTTGAGTGGAATGACCACTTTAGGATGGGCGTTCCACACGCTCATATTGGGCATAGGGCAGGTGAGTGGCAGATCGGCTGCGGTTACTTCCATATAGCGTTGCGTGATGTTCTCATTGCTCACAGTCATCCCCTTAAACGTAATTAAGCCAATCAGTGTGCTGCGGATGCTTGCCCGCCACGCAATCAAAGAAAGCGCTTTGCAACTTGGTGGTAATAGGCCCACGCGAACCTGCGCCTATCATGCGATGGTCAAGTTCACGAATCGGAGTCACTTCAGCGGCAGTACCCGTAAAGAAAGCTTCTTCAGCGCAATAAATTTCATCGCGTGTGATGCGTTTTTCAATGACTTCAATGCCCATCTCTTGAGCCAGTGTGATCACTGAATCACGGGTAATGCCTTCCAAACACGAGGTTAGATCAGGCGTGTAGAGCTTGCCCTTTTTGACGATGAATATATTTTCTCCCGCACCTTCCGCCACATAGCCATCTACGTCGAGTAATAAGGCTTCATCGTAGCCGTCGTTCGCCACTTCTTGATGCGCCAGAATCGAATTGGCATAAGTGGTGACCGATTTGGCACGACACATATTTACGTTTACGTGATGACGGGTGAAGCTGGAAGTCTTGATGCGTATGCCTTTTTG
This sequence comes from Gallionellaceae bacterium, assembly GCA_947445045.1. Lineage (GTDB taxonomy): Bacteria > Pseudomonadota > Gammaproteobacteria > Burkholderiales > Gallionellaceae > Gallionella. The sequence goes on along the minus strand of CANFCA010000084.1, from coordinate 2,493 downwards.
CATACCTTCATCGCCCAGATATGCGCCCCAAGGCCAAGCAGCAATGGCTACATGCGTAGAGAGCGTCTTGGCGGCAATACCCATGGCTTCTGAACCATAAAAGCAAATCGGGCGGATGTAACAGGATTCCAGTTTGTTGACACGCACCACTTCACGATGCGCCTCCATGATGGTAGCTTTGTCGTAAGGCATGCGCATTTGGAAGATATGTGCGGAATTAAATAAGCGATCGGTGTGCTCCTGCAAGCGGAAGATAGCAGTGCCTTTCTCAGCTTTATAAGCCCGCACTCCTTCAAACACGCCCATGCCGTAATGCAAGGTGTGGGTTAACACATGAGTGGTCGCATCGCGCCACGGTACTAACTTACCGTCATACCAAATAAAACCGTCGCGGTCGGACATCGACATAATAAATTCCTTATAATTGGGTCAGTGCAAGGTTGGAATTCTAACGGTTTCCTGCCAAGTTATGAAGTGCGTTTATGCAATTGCACACAGAAATAATTGGCCGACCTAGTTAGATGAAGGTGATGAATTCAGGTATGATTGACACTATTACTGCTTAGGCGTAGTAACAGATATAAAACGAGGATAGTGCAAATGGTGAAGCTCCCCAACATGGCCGTAGAAAATATGGTGATACAAACAGAAGTAACGCACAAAAATTTATTCATTTTCACTGCTGCGTTTATGAATTTTGCGGTGGTATTGTGGTTGGCGATATATTGGATTATGGGGCTGAATTTTTCAGCTAATGTGCCGTTGGCATACCAACTCATATCAGTGGTTTCGTTGGCTTATTATTTTAGAACTAAGAATTTTGAAATCTTTCAGTTTGTTCAGCTCAGTCTATTTCTGTTTGCCCCGTTTGTTATGCAATGGAGTTTGGGTAGTTCAGTTACCTCCAGTGGCGTAACGTTATGGGCGTTGTTGGCACCAATAGGCGCGTTAGTGGTGTCTTCTTGGCGTGCAGCGATCCCTTGGTTCTTTGCTTACATCGTGTTGACTTTGGTGTCGGGCGTATTCGATTATTTCCTTGGTACAGGCAACGATTCTGGTGTGCCGATGAAGACTATCGGTGTGTTCTTCGCTATGAACTTTGCGGTGATGTCTTCGCTTATATTTTTGCTGATACGCCACTTTATTATTGAGCTGGAAAAACTGAAAAATCAGCTCACCGATCAGCGAAAATCATTAGAGGAAGAACAAGTTAAATCGGAGCAACTGTTGTTAAACATTTTGCCTAATGGCATTGCTAAGCGTATGCAATCTAACCAAGGTTTGATTGCGGATAAGCATGAGGATGTAACGGTGATGTTTGCCGATTTGGTTAATTTCACCCAACTTATTGAAGCACTCTCACCCGAGCAGATGGTCACTTTGCTTAATACGATTTTCACTGGTTTTGATGATTTGGCCGAAAAATATAGCCTGGAAAAAATTAAGACAGTGGGTCATACCTATATGGTCGCGGGTGGAGTCAGTCAAAATAAAGTCGACTACACGTCAGATATTGCAAGCTTGGCTTACGAAATGCGTGATTTCGTGGCAAGCCATCCTGATTTAACGAAATTTAAGTTGGCGATACACATTGGCATCGCAACAGGTTCTGCTGTTGCGGGCGTGGTGGGGAGCAAGCGTTTTATCTACGATATGTGGGGAGAAGCTGTAAGCCAAGCTCATCGCTTTACCCAAGTAGATTCAACGGATTCGGTCATACGCGTGGATAAAACTACTTATAATCGAGTTCGCTTGTTCTATGTTTTTGACCAACATGTGTCTGTTCCAGGGAAGCGGAAGGGCGATGTGTCGGCTTATCATCTGTTAACTAAGCTGGGGTAAGCTTGCATTTGAACCCGCAACTTAATTAATCATCAACAATCTCCATAATTTTTTACACGCGGTGGTGTTTATTTCATCATGCTCAATACGACAATCTGTTTGATTGTTTAGTCGCATTTTGTGTTGTGTTTGACGCAGTTGGCGATATAGCGCACGCGTTTGTTCGGCAAGTTCAGTGGAAATAATCCCCAATTCACTCGCTAGTTTTAGCAAGGCAAGGTTGCCGATATTCTCGCTCAATTGAGGATGTTGGTGTGCGTGCGCGAGAACGATGTATTGCACGATAAATTCAATATCGACCATGCCACCTGCGTCATGTTTTATGTCGAATAGTGGACTGTCATTGCGATGTCCGTCATGTATCTTCTGTCGCATCACTATAATTTCAGTGCGTAACGTTGGCAAATCACGCTGTTTACACAGCACTTGTTGGCGAATTTTTTCGAAAGCTTTGCCAACTTGCAAGTCGCCTGCACTAAAGCGCGCACGCGTCAAAGCTTGATGTTCCCATACCCACGCGTGTTCGTTTTGATACTCTTCAAATGCCGCAATCGAGCTGACTAGCAGGCCGCTTTCTCCATTCGGGCGTAGGCGCAAATCGGTTTCGTATAGACGACCCGACGAGGTGTAGCTGCTCAGCATCGTATTGAT
>CANFCA010000083.1 GCA_947445045.1 Gallionellaceae bacterium | reverse complement strand
ATGCCGGAAAATCCCTCAATCAATTCATTGAAAGCGGTTGCCGCTTCACCTATTTCATCCTTGCCGTGCACTTTCACCCGTGCAGTTAAATCACCATTGGCGGACATTTTGACCATTGCACTTCGCAAATCCCCTACCGATGTATTGATGCCTCGAATGATGGATAAGCCCAAAACCACGCCCAACAACCCACCAAGGACAATGAGCACAATTGAAACCATACGAATGGTTCCAAACTCCGCGTCGCTTTGCTCAAATAATTTGGTCGCCTCACGCTCCTGCAACTGAATCAACTCATTAATATCCTTTTTAATTCCCACATACATTGATTTCCCATGTGAGTTCAATTCACTCAGCTTAGGTAACTCACCCGATTCCATTGCAGTAACAGCCGGCTTGATGTATTGCTCAACAAACTTTGCACGACTCTCAACAAAGTCAGCTGCCAACTTTTTCTCATCTTCATACATGTTCTTTGCCATGTATTCCGCCCATTCTTTATCAATCAAATCTTTGGTCGCTTTTACATCTTCAGCATTTGCTTTCATCTGCTCAGGGTGTATCACCGCATTTGCAATTGAAAGCCGGTTGTACAACATATTTTGATCAATCAAACCCAGACTTATCCCTGCCAACATTCTGTCGGTGTACAAAATGTGCAAAGACTGATTTCCGCGACTCGCGTTATACAATCCCAAGCCACCAATCACCAACATGGAAATCATTAAAGTAGACAACACGATGACGAGTCGTGTACCAATTTTCATATCGCTTAACATCAATATCTCCCTCACTTTAACCGGCATTAAATCTTGAATTTTCCAACCGTCTTGCTTAGATTTTCAGATAACTTATCCATGCTCTTAACTGCCTCTGCAGTACGCTTAATGGCGATGTTGCTATCGCTCGCCATGGCTGCAATCCGCTCCACATTGCTCGCAATTTGCTGACTGGCATCGCGCTGCAAATTGATCGAAAAGGTGATTTCTGCGATGCCACGATTCACACCGCCTACCGAATCATTAGCCTCCATCAACAAATCATTGACCTGCTGTATGTGTGCTTGACTACTATGCAGCGCACTTAATCCGCGCTGCACGGTTTTTTCAACTAGCTCGGATTGCGTCCCCAGTGATTTCGTCACTTCATCAATTTGTGTTGCAGCCTGAGAAGATTTTTCTGCCAACTTGCGCACTTCGTCTGCCACCACAGCAAACCCACGACCCTGCTCACCAGCACGAGCCGCTTCGATAGCAGCGTTCAATGCCAGTAGATTGGTCTGGTCGGCAATGTCGCGTACTTGCTGTGTCATGCTGGTGATGTTTTGCGTACTTCTAATAAACTCTGTGACCGCCGTTGAAGTGTCAGTGACGGTGCGCTCAACACTTTGCAACTCTTGAACCGTTTCTTGGAGATTCTGCTGACCTCGATTTGCATGTTCCATGCTCTCGTTTGACAAACGAGCGACGTTACTCGCACTTTCGGCAACTTGAGCAATTCCAACACTCACTTGCTCTATCACCGCTGCGGTGGCATTCGCAGCCTCACTTTGTTGCAATGCGCGTTGAGACATGTCATCCGTGTCTTTAGCCAGCGTATGTGCCGCAGCCGCAACTTGAACGGCATGTCCTTCCACATTACTTACGATTACCTGAAAACTTTGTGCGAGATCATTGAAGGCTTGAGCCGTACTGCCGATTTCATCTCGACTGCGCACCACCACCCGCTTGGACAAATCGCCACTCGACTGCATGGCCTGCATTGCAAGCTGCAGTTCACGAGTCGGACTTGTGACAAAACTAATCAACCAACCTATGCCAAAATACAATCCAATTTGCAAGGCAAGTTGAACACCCCACATCAAGTAGTTGGCCTTTTTTAACATGGCATATTCAGGAGAAATATCCATGGTGACACTGCCCGCACCATTGACTGAACCTTCTGACACGGTGTGGCATTGAAGACAATTGGTTCCACGAAAATTCGAACTGACGATGAATGGAACGACGACTCGCAACGCTTCTTTGCCATCTTGCTGCATCAACGAACTTTGGATTTGTTTCGTATTGATTGCTGCACGATCCATCTCGTCAACCGCTTGCTCAGACGGCAGGCCTGGACCGAATTGATCTTGTACTTGCTTGGCGCGAATCACACGCAACTCCAACACCCGATCCGATGCCGCCATTTTCTTGACCGCTAACGCACGCAAGTCGCTATCACTGATGATGCCGCCCACCATCATCAAATTCAAACCATTCAACAGTCCATCAGCAGAAACAATGGCTTTCTGCTTGGTGCCATCTATAACATTACCTTCAAACTTATTCATCGCCTCACGCTGCACGAAGGTCAGCGCTACAACCAATACCAACTGTATTGGCAACTGTAATTTATTCCTCAAAGAAAGACTGCCCCACCAACTAATCATTTTTTCTCCAGAGGGCTATTTTTTGCTGCCTGCAGACATATACGTTCACAAGCTATGTTAACGGCACGAATTGAGAATTCTTTAGGAGAACAGCGAGATAAATACTGCTTAAATCGTGTGATTGATTTTGTGGCGCTGGTGTTTTTGTAGGCACAAAAATGCGAAACAAAATGGCAAGCAAATTGGGACAACGAGAGAGTTCAATTTCAAGCTTCTCGATGCGACCTATTCTTACTCGCCAATATCTCAGCTAGTTTGATGCAAGCTAATGAGCGACAGCCGTTGGTGGCGGAATAACAGGTGCAGCTTGAGGCAGGGCTTGTATATCATTTTTTATAGCATCCGCCACATCTGTTTCATCAGCATTGGCATCCAACTTAACTATTCCACCATCATGTTGCGCCGCTTCTTCAGCTTTTTTATTCATAACGATTAGACTAATCCGGCGATTGACCGGGCTGAGCGGGTCTTCTTTATTGAACAGCACGGCCGATGACAAACCCACCACACGCACAATTTTGTCTTCTGACATGCCGCCGACAATTAACTCGCGACGTGATGCATTGGCTCTATCCGCTGACAACTCCCAATTGCTGTAACCCTTACTCCCGCCGGGGAAAACTGCCGAATCCGTATGGCCGGACAAGCTCACTTTATTGTTGACCTCATTGAGCATTTTGCCAATTTCTTGCAAGATTTCGCGCGTGTAGGGTTCAAGTCGTGCGCTACCGCTTTGGAACATCGGCCGATTTTGCTCATCAACTATCTGGATGCGCAGTCCTTCTGTGGTCAGGTCTAGCAGTATCTGATTCTTAAATTTTTGCAGCTTTAAATTGCTGTCTATAGCTGTCTCAATTTTTTGTTTTAGTTCTTTCAGCTTATCAATTTCTTTAATTTTCTCTAGTCGTAAAAATTCTTGCTGCGCAGCCTTGAGATTGATGGTTTTCTTTTCCGGTGGCAATTCGCCTTGCTTGACCTGCCCTTCACTGCGCGTCAAATCTTGTCCGCCCCCTTTAATAATGCTGGAGCTATCACCACTCCCCGTTCCGCCGGACAATGCGACATAGAGCGGGGTTTTGAAATACTCGGCTATCCCCTTCAAGTCACCTTTTGAGGTTGAGCCCAATAGCCACATCAACAAAAAGAACGCCATCATCGCCGTAACAAAGTCGGCGTAAGCGATCTTCCATGCGCCTCCATGATGACCCGCCGCCACCTTCTTGATGCGCTTGATGACAATAGGTCGCTTGTTCTTATCTTCAGCCATGATCAGAAATCAGTAGTTAAATTCATTCCTACATTTAGCAGCATCTTGATTTGCATTTTCAGATTAGCGTTTTTGTTTAACATGTTCTTCTAGTTCAGCGAAACCAGGACGTTCCGTGGAGTTCAATGCCTTGCGCCCAAACTCCACCGCCATCGCAGGCGCATACCCGTTAAGATTCGCCAACAGTGCCACTTTGATGGTCTGGAACATCTTGCTACTTTCTTCGGCTTTTTGTTCGAGCAGGGATGCCAGCGGGCCAACGAATCCGTAAGCCAGCAATATCCCCAGGAAAGTTCCCACCAATGCATGGGCAATCAAGATACCCAACTCTGCTGGCGGCATACCCACAGATTCCATGGTATGTACCACGCCCATCACTGCTGCCACGATACCAAATGCCGGCATACCATCACCCAGCTTGGCAATGCAATGCGAAGGAACCATGGCTTCGTGGTGATGTGTCTCAATTTCCACATCCATGAGATTTTCAATTTCCATTGCATTTAAATTTCCGCTCACCATGATGCGCAAATAGTCTGTCAGAAACTCGACTACGTGGTGGTCAGCCACGATCTTGGGATACTTGGTAAAGATCGGGCTTTCACCTGGATTTTCCACATCGCCTTCGATGGACATCAATCCTTCTTTACGCACCTTACCCAACAGTTCATAGAGCAGCGCCATCAGCTCCATGTAACTTTCTTTGTTGTATTTTGATCCTTTGAATATCGTGGGAAAGGCTTTGAGTGTCGCCTTGATTGCTTTGCCGTTGTTGCCGACAAAGAACGCGCCACCTGCACCGCCACCTATCATCAGCAACTCAAGGGGCTGGAACAGCCCGCCGAGATGACCGCCGGCTAGCGCATACCCGCCGAATATCGAAGCCATTACCACTACATAGCCTATGATTACTAACATTGCCGCTCCCCGTTCATCTCACTAAAGGTTGCCTGAAAAATCCTGCTCCTTGTCCTGACTTCAAGCCGCTTGTGCTGCTGCTATCGTTGCCCGCTTTGCAGCATGTGTTTTACCCGCTCGCGCAGGAGCATGACAAATTGCGCACGCATAGTTCGCGTGCAAATCACCCGCATGCGTCACAAACAAACCGCCGCATTCTTTACAGGGAACAAGCTGCAGCATACCTGCCTGAAAAAATCGCAGCATGTACCATGCTCGCGTAATACTCAGCACCACCTCGCCGCCCTCTATCCCTTGAATTTGATCAAGATATAAGCGGTAGGCGGAAATCAACGCTTGCACGCCTTCCACGCCCGCATGCTTTACCAAAAATTGGTGGATATCCATAAACAAAGAAGAGTGAATATTAGGCTGCCAACTCATGAACCAATCGGTTGAATAGGGCAACATTCCCTTAGATGGCGATTCTTTTTTAATTTCTTTATAGAGCCTTAACAAGCGCTCTCGACTCAAAGATGTTTCTTCTTGCAGCAACTGCAAGCGAGCCCCCATTTCAATCAGATCAATTGCAATCTTGACCTGCTGCGCTTCCCCCAACACAGTTTTGCAAACCATATTGATTAAGCCAGCTCTTCAACAGGTTGTGCCGACATTAGGATTGCCGCATGCGCTTGAGATTTCATGCGATCTTTACTGTAGTCACTTACCAAATTTAATAGCAGCTTTTCGTCAAAACGGAAGCGACACAACATCATGTTCGATGCCGCCATTTTAATTATCTGAGGGGGAGTAAGTTTAGCGAGCACATCAACCAAGTCCTGCCCCAGACCCAAACGGAAAATAGCGGCAGCCTTATCTGCTTTAATCATTTGCTGAGCCAGCATGAGATAGGTTAGATTGATATCGCGGATACCCTCTTGCAATTCCATGGTATTCATATTGCCCCCCTTAAGGTAGTGCCGATTAATCACAATGAACTGTGTGCTGCTTAGCTGTTCTTATCGCAATGATTTTTCATCAATTCCGACGGACGAATTATTACTTGCAGAACCTTAACAAAACATTGGAATCGCACTGATTTTGACGTAGGGTTTACGGAACTTTCATGATGGAATACGGCCTCCCTAAACGTAGGAAGGCATAAACCTAACCGGTAGGAATATGAATAGAACT
>CANFCA010000082.1 GCA_947445045.1 Gallionellaceae bacterium | reverse complement strand
ATTGGCAAAGTGCGGGAGGCGTGGCAGCCAAGGTGCTACCTTGGTTGGGTAGCAGTGGTGGGGTGATTGTTTCGGTGTTGATTAACTTGTTGTTAATTCCACTAGCAATGTTTTATTTGCTACGTGATTGGAATAGTTTGATTGCGCAAATCGACCATCTTATTCCGCGTCACTTATATGCCAAGGTGACAGAAATTGCAACAGAAGTGGACGGCATTCTGGCGGAATTCTTACGCGGACAAATCTCCGTGATGTTGCTAATGAGCGTTTATTACGTGCTGGTGTTGTGGCTGGTCGGACTGGAGTTCGCGCTGCCCATCGGCATCGTCGCGGGCATGTTGGTATTTGTGCCTTACCTCGGCATGGTGACAGGCCTGGTGTTAGCAACGCTGGCGGCGGCGATGCAATTCACCTCATTTAGTAGTGTGGTGTTGGTCTGGGCAGTATTCGGCGCAGGGCAATTGATCGAAGGGATGTTCATTACGCCGTGGCTGGTGGGTGAACGCGTTGGGCTGCATCCACTGGTGGTGATATTTTCCTTGCTGGCATTCGGGCAATTATTCGGCTTCTTCGGCGTGTTGTTAGCATTGCCATTGGCGGCGATTTTGTTGGTGACGCTGCGGCATGTGAAGGCGTGGTATCTGACAAGTAGTATGTATAGCAAGCCATGAGTCAGTTGTTATTAGCCATCACCCCTGAGCATCAACCCACCTTAGATAATTTCGTGGTCGGTCACAACCTCGAATTGCTCACCGTGTTGCGTCAGGCTTTGTCTGGCGGTGGGGAGCGGTTCTTTTATCTGTGGGGCGAAGTCGGTAGCGGTAAAAGCCATCTGCTGCAAGCCTTTATTCAAGCCGCCTCCGAGGCACATCACAGCACCGCCTATGAGCTGGGCAACGTGCCGCCGTTAGCTGAAGTAGTAGCGATGGATGATGTCGAGCAATTGGATAACGCAGCACAAATCGAGTTGTTCAACCGCTACAACCAACTGCGCGATAGCGGTGGCATATTGCTAGTGAGCGGCACCGTTTCACCGTTGCACCTAAAATTACGGGATGACTTGCGCACCCGCTTGGGCTGGGGCTTGGTGTATCAATTGCATAGCCTGAACGACGAAGAAAAAGCACTGGCATTAGCGCAACATGCTCACGCAAAAGGCTATACCTTGTCGCAAGAAGTCACGCAATATCTATTGCGCCATGGACGACGCGACTTGCCGAGTTTGATTGCGGTGCTGGACGCATTAGATGAACACTCTCTGAGCTTGCATAGGCCACCGACTGTCCCATTACTGAAACAAATCATGCATGAGGAATTCTAAAAATTTTAATTCCGGCTACCCGTTCGCCCTGAGCGTAGGCAGCTTCATCGCTGAAGTCGAAGGGAGGTGGCACATTCTCCCTTCGACTACACTGCGTTATGCTGATAACGCAACTAGCCATCTGACTAGGCCAGCAAATAACGCTGACCAAGTCATTGGTTATCAGGGCGAACGGACAGTTGGAATTACCCGTAAACAAAATTGGAACTGAAATGAACCTAGCCCTATTCGACTTAGACAACACCCTGCTTAACGGCGACAGCGATTTTGAGTGGTCGCAATTTTTAATTCGTATCGGCATCCTCGACCGCGAGTTGTTTGAAGTGCAAAACCTCACCTTTTACGAACAATACAAAGCGGGCACGTTGGATATCCAAAAATTTCTCGATTTCCAACTCAAACCTTTATCGCGCCATCCGCGTATAACCTTGGACGAATGGCATCAACAATTCATGCGCGAAAGCGTCATGCCGATGATTACCCAACCCGCACGGGATTTGGTCAAACACCATCAAGCAGCAGGCGACGTGTGCATCATCATCACCGCCACCAATAGCTTCGTCACCGCACCGATTGCGCGCGAGTTCTGCATTGAGCATTTGATTGCCACCGAGCCGGAACAAAAGGATGGTGAATTCACCGGACGTGTCGCAGGTGTGCCCAGCTTCCGTGAAGGAAAAATTACCCGCTTGAATAGCTGGCTGGCAGAACGCGGCTGGACGCTGGATAGCTTCGCCGATAGCACCTTCTACAGTGATTCACTCAACGATCTGCCATTGATGAGCAAAGTGAAAAATCCGGTAGCGGCGAATCCCGATGAGACGTTATTGGCACACGCGATGCAGCAGAGTTGGCGGATAATCAACTTACATTAGACTTGTAGAAATTAAATTGGAACGGCAAGTATGAAGCCAGGTAGAAATGATTCGTGTGTCTGCGGCAGTGGCAAGAAGTACAAGAAATGCTGTCAAGAAAAATTGGAAGCAAATTCTCGGCAGCCCGTTGTGCAAACCAAGCCAGCAGGGCTTGCGTCGAATGATGCAGAAGCGCATTTTAATTTAGCGACGTTGCACTACGCGCAAGGCAAATTTATGCTGGCTTTGAATAGCATTATTCAATCGCTCAAAATCAGGGAAGAGCCAGCGAGCAAGAGTTTTTTTGTGACATGTGTCAAGCAAAAACAATTCGGTGAAGGCGCAGCTTTTGTGCGGCAAAACATGGTGCGTGCGCTCACTGAGCCGTGGGGAATACCAGCCGAATTGGCAGAAACCAGTGCCATGCTAATCAAGGCTAATCCAGTAATCGAAAAATGCGCAATCTTGGCAATTAAGTCTGCGCAAAAACGATTGTCCGCACAAGATTTGTTGAGCCAAGTTGGTTTGGCAAACATTGCCGAAGATAAGCTATTGCGCACCTTGATGTGCAACACGGCGGTTTGCGATATTGATCTGGAGCGGCTCTTGACGACATGTCGAGAAGTGTTGCTGGATGCCGCTGTGACTCAGCAATCACCTGTGGCTGATACCACAAACATGTTGGATTTCTACAGCGCATTGGCTCGCCAATGTTTCATCAACGAATATGTGTTTGCGCAGAGCGAAGACGAAACGCGCAAGGTTAACATGCTGCGCGAAAAGTTGATTGAGGCACTGGAAGCAAAAATACCCATTCCTCCGATTTCCGTGATAGCCGTAGCGGCTTATTTCCCGCTTTATGCCTTGCCTCATGCCGAAAAATTTTTAGCGGGGCCATGGGCTGAAGCTGTGCAGGCGGTGCTGACGCAACAAGTGAGTGAGCCGTTGCAAGAATTGCAAGAGCGTGCCGGCATTCCACGCCTGACGAATATCGATGATGAAGTGTCCTTGCTGGTTCAAACCCAGTATGAGGAGAATCCGTATCCACGTTGGGTAAAGCTTGCACCCGCAGCGAATGCGATGACGGTTGATGACAAGGTGCGCCAACTTTTTCCTCTGGTAAGTTTCAACCCGATGGGTGATTGCACTAAACCTGAAGTTTTAGTGGCGGGTTGTGGTACAGGTTCACACTCGATCAATGTGACGCAAAAATTTATCGGCGCACGCACATTGGCAATCGACCTAAGCCTGAGTAGTCTAAGTTATGCCAAACGCAAGACGCGTGAAATGGGACTGAATTCGATTGAATATGCGCAAGCGGACATCATGAAATTGGGTTCATTGGAGCGTCGATTCGACTTTATCGAGTCCTGCGGCGTGCTGCATCATCTTGCTGATCCGTGGGCTGGTTGGCGGATACTTTTGCCATTGCTGCGCCCTGGCGGTTTTATGAAGCTGGGCTTTTACAGTGAATTGGCGCGCCGCGAAATTGTGCGAACCCGTGCCTTTATCGCCGAACAGGGATACGGCTCTAGCCATGAGGAAATACGCCGCTGTCGGCAAGATATGATGGCTGCGCGCGGGACTGGGAACTTCGCTGGCATTTTCCGCATAACAGATTTTTACAGCACCAGTGAGTGCCGCGATTTACTGTTTCATGTTCAAGAACATCGTATGACGATTCCAGAAATCGAAGCATTCCTACGCGAAAATGATTTAGCGTTTCTTGGATTTGAAATCAGAGCGGATTTTCTGCAAGCATACAAGCGGCGATTCCCTGATGACCAAGCGGCTATCAATCTTGCGCAATGGCACACATTTGAGAGAGAGAATCCGCATACCTTTATCGGCATGTATAACTTCTGGGTTCAAAAGGCTGCGTAAATTTAAGAAAAAGGATACACGATGAGCCAAGTGAAAAATCCGATTGCGGCGAATCCTGATGAGACTTTGTTGGCACATGCGCAACAGCAGGGTTGGTTTATCATTAACCTGCGATAGATGCCTAAATTACATTAGCAATCGAAAGTACCCATGCCTGTAGTCCGCGAATCTGCTGAACGATTCAACACAAGTTGATGCTCTGGCACTGCTGGCCTTTGAGCAGTTCAAAAACTCTTACCACGATTGGCCAGCGTTTCGGAAAAAGATTGGAAACATGTCTGCGCTTGCCGATGTTGGAGAAGTCATTGTTGTTGAAATGGAAGGCCAGATCGTTGGTGCTGTCGCGTATGTTGGCCCGAGTGTGCCCAAAGCGGAATTTTTTTGGACAGAGTGGCCGATTATGCGAATGCTTGTCGTTGCCCCTGATTTTCGCGGCCGTGGTATCGGCCGTGCATTGGCGCAGGAGTGTCTCTGCCGTGCCAAGCGAGATGGTGCGTCTCTCTTTGCACTTCACACAAGTGAGCTTATGCAAGTAGCTTTGCCGATGTACCAACGCATGAGCTTAAAGTGGAAATCAGTTGCACCGATGATTCACGGAGTCAAATACGATGTGTATGCCAAAGAAATCTAACGCACCAACCCCGCTTCAACCTCTCCCCGTTTCGCCGCACCTACTAATCGCTCCAATAACGTCAACGCAAAATCCATAGCCGTGCCGGGGCCGCGTGAGGTGATGAGCTTGCCGTCTTCGACTACTGCCGACGCTTGCAAATTAACGTTAGGGAAGTTGTTCAACGCAGTGGGAAAGCTGGTGGCGCGTTTGCCATCCAACAAACCCGCTGTGGCGAGGACAGAAGGTGCGGCACAAATAGCGGTGACGTATTTTTCCTGCGCATGCATTTTTTTTACGAGTTGCAAGACGCGCGCATCGGCTTTAAGATTGTTCGTGCCGGGTTGTCCGCCGGGCAATACGATCATGTCGAACTCCTGATTCAGCGCGGCTTCCAGCGTGGTGTCGGGTTGCAGGGTGATGCCGCGACTGCCGCGTAATGCACCGCCGGTGAGTCCAGCCAAGCTCACTGACACACCGCCACGGCGCAGGATGTTGACGATGGTCACGGCTTCTAATTCTTCGCTACCTTCAGCAAATAAAACTAATGCGGATTTCATAATCCTCTTCCCAATTTGTAGGCTTGTACCAGTGCGTTTTTGATGTCTTCACGTTGGGTTAAATCGTCGATATTCAGTTCGCGCTTCGCAATCGGTTGTAGCAATCCGACCAGTTGCTGTTCTTGCCAGTGGCGACTAAAACCTTCAGTATCGAAAAAACCATCGTGCAAATAATCCGCCGCGATTCCTTGTGCATGACTGAATTCGATTTCCGTTTCCAGCATCACCTCGTAGAGATAGGAAATGGTGTCGATATGGTGTTCGCGTGCCAGTCTTTCGTATAGCAAGGGGAAGCCGTCATGTTGTGACAAGAGTTCATCCAAATCAATGTGCGAAACCAAGTCGTAGGTTTCGCCTTTGAACGAAAACTCAACGCGGGCATCAATACTATTTTTCATCGAAAGTGCGTAGCGAAATATGTCGAAATGACTTGCGTTTTAATCGCGGAAGTTTTGATATTGCAACGGAAAATCAGTAATGGTTTTTTTGATGAAGGCGATGGCATCTTGCAAGTCGTCACGGTTCTTGCCCGTGACGCGCACGGTGTCTCCTTGAATACTGGCTTGCACTTTCAGTTTGCTGTCTTTGATGTGTTTAACGATCTTTTTTGCCAGCTCGATTTCCACACCAGTCT
>CANFCA010000081.1 GCA_947445045.1 Gallionellaceae bacterium | reverse complement strand
TAAACGTAGATACAGTACCGATGCCGCAAGCGTTCTTTCGCTAAACATAGGGCGTTTGGGTGTGCAGTGAGTCGTAGAAAATTTCTAAATTATTAATGGAGAATTAAAATGGCAACAAAAGCAAAAACGCCCGCAGCGAAAAAAGCAGTCACAAAAAAACCTGTAGCAAAAAAAGCAGCCGCTAAACCAGCAGCGAAAAAAGTGGTTGCTAAAAAAACCGCAGCAAAAAAAGCCGCAGCAAAACCAGCAGCGAAAAAAGCAGTAGCCGCAAAAAAGCCAGCCGTTAAAAAAGCCGCCGCTAAGCCAGCAGCGAAAAAAGCAGTAGCCGCAAAAAAGCCAGCAGCCAAAGGCATTCTAGGCGCGTAGTTATATTTCGCGAGGGGCGGATTAGCTTTCCGCCCTATTTGGTTTGGTTGTATTTGATTTAGTTAGTCCAGCTGTTCACAACACTCAGTTTTTCAACTCGGTGTGTCGTCGTCCCCGCATCAAACCAAGAAGATCGTTGCTAAACCTAAGAAGATGAAAAATCCGCCACTGTCGGTAATGGCGGTAATCATGACACTTGAACCTATGGCTGGATCGCGCCCAAACTTTTGCAATGCCAGTGGAATAATCATGCCGACTATCGCGCCTACTAATAAGTTGAGCAGCATGGCACTGGTCATCACCACGCCCAATGCGACATTGTGATACAGGAAGTAAGCGAATAGCCCGGCAACACCGCCCCACACCAACCCATTTAATCCACTGATCGCAAGTTCTTTAATAAGCAGTCTGCGCGCGTTTCCCTGAGTGATTTGTCCCAGTGCCATTGAGCGAATGATGATGGTAGTCGTTTGGTTGGCAGAGTTGCCTGCGATGCCTGCAACGATAGGCATCAGTGTGGCGAGCGCAACAAATTTTTCGATGGTGTTTTCAAATCCGCCAATGACACGAGAGGCGAAAAACGCAGTACACAAATTGAGTGCGAGCCATAGCCAACGGTTTTGTGCGCTCTTCCATACCGACGCAAAAATATCTTCTTCTTCACGCAAACCGGCTTGGTTTAACAAATCGCTTTCTGATTCGGTACGAATGAAATCCAGCACCACGTTCACGGTAACGCGGCCAACTAACTTGCCGTCTTCATCAATCACCGGCGCGGAAACCAAGTCGTAACGCTCAAACGCTTGCGCGGCTTGGTCGGCCTTTTCTTCAGGATGCAATTGAATCGTGTCGGTGAGCATCAAGCTGCTAACGCTGAGTTCCGGCTCATTCACCACGATGAGATTAATCGGCAACACGCCGATAAATTTATCCTCACGATTGACCACGAACACTTGGTCGGTATGGTCGGGTAACTCATCGAAGCGACGCAAATAGCGCGACACCACTTCCAGTGTAATGTCCTCACGCACATGAATCATGCTGAAATCCATCAACGCACCAACCGAGTCTTCTGAATAAGACATGGCTTCGCGCAACTGTTCACGCTCTTCGATGGAGAGCGATTTGAACACGTCGCGCATGACGTTCTGCGGGAGGTCTGGTGCTAAGTCAGCCAGTTCGTCGGTATCCAGTTGACCCGCCGCCGCGCTCAACTCCTCGCGGTTCATCGAAGCGATCAACGAATCTCGAACTGCGTCTGAAACCTCGATCAGAATTTCGCCGTCCCGCTCTGACTTAACTAAATCCCATACCAGCAAACGCTGGTCGATAGGCAACGCTTCTAGAATGTAAGCAATATCGGCGGGGTGCAAGTCATCGAGCTTGCGATGCAGTTCGGCGAGATGTTGTTTGTGTAGCAGCGAATCTACGACAACATGACGATCTTCGCGCGGGATGACCTGGCGATGCGCGACCATTTCTAACAGCGCGTGTTTGTGCAGCAGTGATTCCACCTGCTTAAGGTGATCCTGCACATTCTCGGTGTGATGATTGTCGTGGTTGCTGTCTTGCATAGCGCTTGCCTTATAGATTGCGCGCTATTGTAAAGAAAACCTCGCGCGGTCGCTCAGGGAATTTCTGAATCGTTCAAACGACCCAAAATGATGTTGGTTTTGCGTAGCAGTCCACTTGCGTCACGATGCTTGTCGTAGAAGCGCGGATTGGGCACCATTGCAGCGAGCTTGGCGGCTTGCGCGGCTGTCAGTTGTGCCGCACTCACATGATAGTAATGGCGAGCCGCTGCTTCCGCGCCAAACACGCCGTTACCCCACTCGATGCTATTTAGATAGATCTCAAAGATGCGCTGCTTATCCATCATCTTTTCCATCATCACCGTGATGATGACTTCTTCGCCCTTGCGCCAAGGCGTGCGTTTGGTCGAAAGGAATAAATTTTTTGCCAGCTGTTGGCTGATGGTTGAACCACCCGCGACAATTTTTCCTTTGCGCAGATTTTTCTCGTAAGCCTTTTGTATGCCTTCCCAATCAAAGCCTTCGTGATCGACAAAATTTGCATCTTCAGCGGCAATCAGCGCACGCTTGAGGTGTGACGAAATTTTTTCGTAATCCACCCATTCATGCTGCAACGTGGCTTCGCTGTTTTCATCCTGCATGACTTCTAAACGGGATTCCATGAATGCACTGCTCGATGGATTGAATTTTATCCACCAGCAGATGTGCGCGAACAACCAGAGTTGGTACAGCAGAATCAGCGCCACGCCATACATTACTCCACGCCATAACCATCGCCACAGTTTCCCTATCATTGCTTACGAGCTCAAGTCAGGCGCAACGCTGCGATGACGGGAGCAGTGTCGGGGCGCACACCGCGCCATAGATAAAACGCCTCAGCTGCTTGCTCGACCAACATGCCCAGACCATCGGCAACTTGTGCGCCGTGTTCGTGGGCGAATTTCATAAAGGGTGTTTCGCGTCCGTACATCATGTCGTAGGCGAGTGCGTTGGGGGAGAAGATAGTGGGAGGGAGGGGAAGTTCGCTATCAGTAAGTCCCGCAGATGTGGCGTTGATAACCACATCAAATTTTTGATTGGAGATATAGTCAAAACTACAACCAGAGGGTGCGTAACTTTGGACATTTGCTTCAATAGGCAATTTATCAATGAAATTCCCTGCATGAGTTGCAAGATTACTAGCTTTCTCAGCATTGCGATTGATGATTGTTAAGACCGCGCCCTGATGCATTATTGGCAAAGCAACACCACTTGCAGCACCACCAGCACCAATGAGCAGTACACGCTTCTGGTTCAATTTAATGCCCAAATTGAAACGAATGTCTTTAACTAAGCCATGACCATCGGTGTTGTCTCCAAGAATTGTATTACCTCGGAAATTGAGCTTTAGAGTATTTACAGCCTCTGCAATCTGAGCAAAGGTTGAGAGCTCTGTCGCAAGTTTAAATGCCTCAAACTTAAACGGCACAGTCACGCTACAACCTTTATACCCTTCATCACGCAGCCGTTGGATAGTCGCAGCGAAGCCATCCAGTGGGGCTTCGATTTTTTCATAGCTAATGTCTTGCCCCGTTTGCGCGGCAAACATTTGATGAATCTGTGGTGACTTGCTGTGCGAGATGGGGTTGCCGATAACGGCGTAGCGGTCAGTCATGTTGAGTGCGCGTAAAAAACAGTGTGCACATTGTAAATAGGAAAGACCGTTTAAAGAAGCGATTCATCGAACCGATAAATCTAGGTAAGAGTCGCGCTAAAACTTATTTGCCTATGGATTTTCCGAGTTATGCTCATTCCGGTGCTACAAATTTTAATTCCTCAGCGGGCGTGTAAGGCACACCTTGATTGAGTGCGTGTTGATAAACTAAGGCTTGGGTTAGCTGCTGGTATGTAATGACTTTTTCCGTAATCAAAAATGCCCCCAAACGACCATGTTTTTTAGCATCAAAATTCGCCAAGCAATGATGCAAACTCTCTGGTGAAATCATCTCTAGATCAATTAGCACATCGCCGATGAGATGGCGTTCGCCTAATACCGTATCAGGTGACAATGCAGGGCTATTGTCCCGATATAGCGGATTATTTGGATTATGTGTGCGGCCTAAAATTTGTATGGTTTTCCAACTGTCCGTGTCATGCGGATTATGGCGAAGAAAGGCGCGCGCACTGTTTTCAAAATCATTCACATTGTTGAGTGATGCCAAAATTGCCAATAACAAAAGCCATGCTTCGGATTTATTCGGATGACCTACCAACAGCTCTTGCAAAATTTTGACGGCTCGTAAAGGATGATTGAACGCAGCGTAGAGTTGTGCTTCTTCAATGATGGCATCCATTTCGGAGTGGGCATTGCTGACAACAGGTGTAGTTGAGCGCGTTTCTTGAGGTGTGCTGGCTTTGGCCGCCATCACTGCTTGCGCCATTGCTTTTACCTTCATAGTTGTTTCGCCAGGCGCTGCAGACTGAGTGCCGGGCAAAGGTGCATCGGTTGGCGCAGGGTGAATCTGAACAATATCGGGAAATATTTGCAACGGCTCAACGACTGATTTGCTGCGAGCATAGCGGCGCAGTCCCAATGCCAGACCAATAATCGCCAAGCCCAGTAAGCCGATTGGCCAAGCCCAAGCACGCCAATTTTCTTTTTGAACCACAGTGGTTTTTTGTACAGCGACAGGTTGCGAGGCAGCAACAACTACAGGACCTGCAACAATAGGTGAGCTGACTGCTTCAACAGTTGTGTTAATCGTTTCAGCAGTTGTGCTTTCAGTCATTTCGTTGCTCGCATTGATGTGAGCCGGCGCACCGAGCTGAGCCAGTTTGGCGCGCATTTCGCCGATGCCCTCTTGCAATTGTTTAACCTGATTTTGCAGGGTCAGGATGCTTGCCATCTGGTCATCTGAATCCAATAGCTTCTGCGAGCCCAACAAAAAAGTACGCTCTTCAGGACTGATTTTTCCGATGCGTGATGCATCAAGCGGCTCGCCAGAAATCTTGAGTTGAAAGCCACCCAAGCTGTTAGAGCGAGTGTGGTGTTTAACGCGAGGTTGGCTAACGACAGGGCTGGCCGGTTTGGCGCGAGTGCTGTGGTGTGTAGGTGATTTTGCAATAGCGGGTTGCGCAACAACTGGCGCTTCAATGGCAACATTGGCTTGCGGAGCTTGCTTGGCAGGCACAGTTTCAACTTTGATTTGAGGTGCAATCGCTGGTTCAGTAGCGGAGACAACTTGCTCAGTCAAAGGCACGCTATCAGCCAAGTCGGGCAGGATAGTAAATGTTTTGGCGATACTGCCTTGATCGCGGCACTTAATCTGTAATTTGAATTTGCCGAAAACGTCGTTGAATGGTTTGCGCGCGTTCAACAAAATGCGCTGTTGACCACCGATGTTTTGCACAGACAATTTGGTGTCACGCAAATAATTGCTGGTATCGTCTGCTCTCGTATCAGGTGCAACGAGTGAGACGCAGCTATCGTCAATTTGCTCATTGGCGGCGGTGGTGATTGCCACTTCCACACGCAACGGTTCGCCCAGTTTGCTTGTAGATAGAATGTCGCCGATCTGCACGGCTTCAACCCAGCATGGCAAAACACAGAGCGCGGCGCATAGCCACAACTTGATATTGCGTAACCAGCTAGACGGTGAAAAAAGCGAAATTAAAACAGCGAAGCGCGAATGCGCAGCGGCATTAAATAACATCCTTGCAATATCCTATTTGGCAATTTAGCGTTGATTATATGGCTGAATTGTATAGGAATAAGCGTTGAATTGGAGGTGTTTATTCGCTCTCCAGTTGATTTGAGGCGGTAAACGTCCAAGTGCGGGTGATGGTAAGGATGTCCGTGTCCTTGGTGATGTCGGGTGGTAACGCTGAATAGGGCGCGGCCAGTTTAACGATGCGCAGTGCTGCCGCATCGAGAATACGCTGCCCCGAAGAGTGATTGATTTCAACCTTTTCGATGCTGCCATCGGCACGAATCGAAACACTGAG
>CANFCA010000080.1 GCA_947445045.1 Gallionellaceae bacterium | reverse complement strand
TAGGTAATGCTTTCAGACCTGCACGCGCTGCATCCAGCGTTGGATAAGCACCGTAGAGTACCCGCAGTCCATCTTTTTTACCAAACTTGGCAGGCAGAATATAAATTTCAGAGAGTTTGCCGAGCGCGTCTGCGCGTTGCAAAAAGCCTTCCATCTTGGTTGGGTTGATTTCTTCGTTGTAGAACAGCTGAATGCTCGCACCCACTTTTTTGTTAGCAAGTAATTGTTTACCTGCGGCGAGGCGTTGTTCGTACAAGCTGCCTGTTGGTTTGGCAGCAGGCTCGCTCTTTGCGGGGGTGGTGTGCGGGGAGGCAACACCGGGGACTAAGGGGAGAGTGGCATACGTGCCGCTGACGGCCGTATTTTCCGGAATGATGGTTGGTGTTGTGACAACAACGGGGGCTGATGCGGGCGTTGATGCTGCCACGATGACGGGTGCAGAAGCGGGCAGCGTCAGCGGTAATGCAGCCGCTGCAGGCATAGCAGGTTTGGGTAACGGCGGGGTAGGTTTATTCATAAACCACATAATGCCGATGTTGACCAAGACCAGTGCCGCAAATGCGCCATAAAGTACCGGGTTGCGTAGTGAATGCGTGGTGGTAGATTTTAGTTCACTATCTTGCATCGCCGTTTGGACATGCCTTGCTTCGATGTTGTGTGTGCCTTCTACAAAGGCCGCCAATAGTGATTTGTCAGCCAGTACATTGGCGCGGCGCATGAGTCCATTGGAGGCATCGGCGATGAGTTTAACAGCGGTCGGTGCAAAAACGTTGGGGCCGTGATAGCCCGCTGCGCGCATTCTGAAATCCAGATAGTTGATCAGAATTTCACGCGACAGTGGCTGCATGTTGAAGTGATGCACGATGCGATCTTTGAGTTGACGCATGTTGGGCTGCTCAAGTTTTACGTTCAACTCAGGTTGACCAAACAAAACAATTTGTAGCAGCTTGGCATTGCCCACTTGCAGGTTGTAAAGCAGGCGCAATTCTTCCAGCGTGTCTAGCGGCATGGCGTGCGCCTCATCAACCAGCACGACGACACGCTTACCCTCACGGGCTTTTTCTTCGAGCTTGCCCTGGATGTTTTGCATGATGACACCCACGCGCTCGCCATCAATCTTCAACCCCAACCCATCGGCAATCGCATACAACATTTCTTCGCGCGACAAGCTGGGGTTGGCGAGATAAATCGTTTCGATATGCTTGGGCAGCCGTTCGAGCAACATGCGACACAGCATGGTTTTGCCGCTGCCGACTTCGCCGCTCACTTTGATGATGCCTTCAACTTCGCAAATCGAATAAATCAGTGCGTCGAGAATCTCACCGCGATTCGCGCCCGAGAAAAAGAACTCGGTGACGGGGGTGATACGAAATGGCGGTTCGGTGAGTCCAAAATGTTCTAAATACATTTTCGATACCTACGAGTTAAGGTTTTCATGTGAGCTCATGCGGCTGTGCAGGGTGGTGCGATTGATGCCCAGCATCTTGGCGGCTTCGCTGATGTTACCAGCAGCTAACTCTAAAGCGGCGGCGATATATATGCCTTCTTGTTCATGCAGGAGTTGGTCTAAGCTGAAGCCGCTTAGCTTGAGTTGCGCCTTGACTCCTTCAGGTGTCAGCGCAGTTGTCGTAGCGGTATGTGTTTCAAAGGGATCAAATTCGTCTTGCAGTTGTGCGGTGGTGACGGTCTTGCCGGGATATTTTGTGCTGAGGCGTATCACGATATTGCGCAGTTCACGGGTATTGCCGGGGAAGCTGTATTGCTCCCATAGCTGTAGCGTTTCTGCGGTCATCAAAAAAGGCGGCTGCTTGATTTGCTGCGCATAAAACGTGCGGAAATAATTGAGCAACAAAAGTTTGTCTTTGCCTAGCTCGCGTAGTGGGGGAGCGGTAATAGCGAAAACATTTAAGCGGTGATACAAGTCACCGCGAAACACACCTTCTTTGACCGCTGCGCGTAAATTACGATTGGTCGCAGCGATGATACGTGCGCTGCTTTTACGTGTAGAAGTTTCACCCACACGTTGATATTCGCCGTTCTCCAGCACCCGCAATAGCTTGGTTTGTAGCTCTAAAGGCAGCTCGCCGATTTCATCTAGAAACAGTGTGCCATTCGAGGCATCTTCAAAAAATCCTGCTTGAGACGACGTTGCGCCAGTGAATGCGCCTTTACAGTAACCAAACAAAGTGGGCTCAATAAGCGTCGGGGCAATCGCGGCACAATTCAATATCTTGAACGGTGAGTTGGCGTTCATGCCAAATTTTTGGATAGCAGAAGCAACCAATTCTTTGCCGCAACCTGATTCGCCTTCGATGAGCACAGGAAACGGTATGGTTGCGTACATCACAATTTGATTGCGTAAAGAGACTATTGCCGGGCTCTCGCCAATGATGCCTAACGAGTTGTCGGGTGTGGCTTGCTCGTTGCTTTCTACTTTTAATGCATCATCAAAATACTGCTTAATTTTTTCAGGTGCGCAGGGCTTGGCGATGAAATCTATCGCCCCCAGTGCGCGCGCATGGCGTGCATTGCTTTTATCATTTTGCCCGGACAACACAAAAATTTTGATTTGAGGTGCATGCGCAAGCAATTCTGCAATCAAGCTAAAGCCTTCATCGGGGCGGTGAGGTACGGGCGGCAAGCCTAAATCGACCAGAGCGAGTTGCAAAGGCGTGGACATTTTGCGCAGCGATTCAATCGCCGCAGCACGTGATTCCGCTTGGTAAATTTGGAAGTCCGCCTCAAACGCGAGTGCCAACCCTTCGCGGATTAGCGGGTCGTCATCAACGATGAGTAATGTTGGAAGCATTGCAGCAGTTTTCAAAAGCAGCTCTAAATTAGGGTGTAATAGTGTTGAGCATAGCGGCAAGCGGCACGAAGCTCAATAGCTATCAATAACACTGCGTCATTCCCGCGAAAGCTGGAACCCAGCAAAAGCAATTATTCCGCGCAGCGGTACAAAATTACTGTTGTCCCGCTGCGCGGGGAACTATTCAATTAACTGGATTCCCGCTTTCGCGGGAATGAAGGTCATTTTGATTTTTTGAGTTTGAGTGAATGTTTGGGCATTGGGGGCGCGGTAGTTTAGAATGCGCGCTCTTAATTTTTGGATTGCCAACTTGTCATCCCCAGCTTTAGTCGAAATCCGCGACCTGAATTTTTCTTACGATAAGCGACCTGTCCTGCAAGGCATCAACATGACCTTTCATAAGGGTCAGGTGATTGCCATCATGGGATCGAGTGGATGTGGCAAGACGACAATGCTGCGTCATATTGGTGGCGCGCTCAAGCCTACCAAGGGCTACGTCAAGGTAGATGGTCAGGTGATGCATGAGCTGAACCAAGCGGGCTTGTATAAAATGCGCCGCAAAATGGGCATGTTGTTTCAATTCGGCGCGCTGTTTACCGATATGTCGGTGTATGACAACGTGGCGTTTCAAATGCGCGAGCATACCGATTTGCCAGAGGAAATCATTCACGATTTGGTGTTGATGAAGTTGCACGCTGTTGGGCTGCGCGGCACGCAAAACCTCATGCCTTCGGAGCTGTCTGGCGGTATGGCGCGGCGTGTGGCATTGGCGCGCACCGTGGCGCTCGACCCGATGCTGATTATGTATGACGAGCCGTTTGCGGGGCTGGATCCGATTTCGTTAACCGTGGTGGGTGATTTGATTCGTCGTTTGAATGATGCGCTGGGCGCAACCTCCGTGGTCGTAACACACGACGTGCAAGAATCTTTGAAGATTGTCGATTACGTGTATTTCATGGCGAATGGTGTCATCGTTGCCGAAGGGTCGCCTGATGAAATTCGTGCTTCCGATAAGGCATTTGTGCGCCAGTTTGTACATGGCGAAATGGATGGCCCTGTGCCGTTCCATTATCCCGGCGGTGATTACCGTCAAGATTTGAATTTGCGGGCTTGATGTAATGACGATTGCAAATACTATTCGAGGAGTCGGTCATCGCACGGTTAATGCAGTGTGGCGTATCGGCTTGGCGACGCGTTTTTTCTTACAGATTTTGCGCTTTTCGGATACCAGTTTCCGACGTTTTCGTCTCATTAAGAAAGAGCTGTTTTCTACCGGCGTGATGTCACTGATTATTATTGTGGTGGCGGGGCTGTTTGTGGGCATGGTGCTGGGTTTGCAGGGCTACGAAACACTCAAGCGTTACGGCTCGGAATCGGCACTGGGGGTGATGGTCGCGTTGGGGTTGGTGCGCGAGTTAGGCCCAGTAGTGGCGGCGTTATTGTTTGCCAGCCGTGCGGGTTCGGCGATGACGGCGGAGATTGGTTTGATGAAAGCCACCGAGCAAATATCGGCAATGGAAATGATGGCGGTGAATCCGATTGCACGCATCGTTGCACCGCGTTTTTGGGCGGGGGTGATTTCCATGCCGCTGCTCGCAGCGTTGTTTAGCGCGATGGGTATCTTCGGTGGCTACTTTGTGGGTGTGGTGCAAATTGGTGTGGACGAAGGTTCGTTCTGGTCGCAAATGCAAGCGGCGGTCGATTTCAAGCACGACATTATGAATGGCGTGTTGAAAAGTTTTGTGTTCGGCACGGTGGTCACGGTGATTGCGCTGTTTGAAGGTTACGACGCGCCGCCCACTGCGGAGGGGGTGTCGGGCGCAACCACACGCACCGTGGTGACTTCTTCACTGGCGATTTTGATGCTGGATTTTGTTTTAACTGCAATGATGTTTGGAGGGGCTTAAATTATGGAACGCACAACACTGGATTTGTGGGTGGGCATGTTTGTGGTGGCGGGTATAGGTGCGCTGGTGATGTTGGCGATGAAGGTCGGTAATTTGGGTACATACAATATGTCCGAGTCCTACCAAGTGCAGGCTTATTTTTCCAATATCGGCGGGCTCAAGCCTAAAGCGTCGATTAAAAGCGCGGGCGTGTTGGTCGGGCGAGTCGTTGATATAACCTTGGATACTGAGAAATACGAAGCCAAAGTGGTGATGAGCATAGACAAGCGTTATCAGTTCCCTAAAGATACTTTCGCCAGCATCCTCACATCGGGCTTGTTAGGCGAACAGTACATCGGCTTGTCAGCCGGTGGCGATACTGAAACGTTAAAGGCGGGCGAGGTGATTAAGCAGACGCAATCTGCAACCGTGCTGGAAGATTTGATTGGTAAATTTATTTACAACAAAGCTTCAGAGCCAGCCAAATAGAGGAAAGTAGAAATGACTAAATTAGTAAAATTGTTGTTAGGCGTAGCGATGTTGGGCACAGTGGGAATGGCACGCGCTGATGTTGCCGCACCCGATGCGCTCATCAAAAATACCGTGCAGGATGTCACCACTATCATCAAGCATGACCAAGATATTCAAGCGGGAAACCAGAAAAAAATCCTCGCACTGGTGGATTCAAAAGTGCTGCCTAACTTCGATTTTACGCGCATGACGCAACTGGCAGTCGGTAAGTATTGGCGCACTGCGACAGCTGAACAAAAGCAATCGTTAGTCACCGAGTTCCGCAACATGCTGGTGCGCACTTATACCAAAGTGTTCACCGTTTATCGCGATCAGGCTATTGAAGTAAAGCCACTGAAAATGGCGGCGGACGCAACCGATGCAACGGTGCAAACGGTGATTAGCAAACCGGGTACACCGCCTGTGTTGGTCAATTACGAAATGAAAAAAGCTGGCGATGGGTGGAAAGCATTCGACATCACTATTGAAGGTGTGAGTATGGTGATGAGCTATCGCGGCACGTTTGCTTCGGAGATACAAGAAAAAGGCATTGACGGTTTAATCAAAACTCTGGCAGATAAAAACGCCCATCCAAGCGACGAAAGCGATGTGCGTAAAGCGAGCAACAAGTAATGAGCAGTGAAAAAATGATGGTGTCGGGGGACGTGACGATGGAAACCGTCCCC
>CANFCA010000079.1 GCA_947445045.1 Gallionellaceae bacterium | reverse complement strand
GATTGCGCACACCGGGGGTTTTGACGGTGTATTCGTGGTAATAACCGCGCTGCCGTTTGGGCAAGGCACGTTCACGATTCCCGAACACCACACCGTCGCGGTCATACTCAAATGGACCGCCTTGTTTGATGGCTTTTAATACATCACGACCTTCAGGGGGTAATTGTGCAACGCTAATGTTGGTGACTTCACCACTCACGTTGTGCGATGCGTTGTTTTGGTAGTAACGCGACGATACGTTGTGAATGTTTTGTTCAGCCTGCGCGAATGGCAGCCACACCATCGCCATCAACAACACTAAACATAAACGTAATGAACTCAACATGATTACGCTTTCTCCGCTTCCGTTGCCACCACTGCTGGTTGACGCAAACGGATATGCAGTTCACGCAACTGCTTTTCGTCCACAGCACTCGGCGCTTGGGTCAACAAACATTGCGCGCGTTGGGTTTTCGGGAAGGCGATCACATCGCGTATCGATTCTGCACCGGTCATCATGGTGACGATACGATCCAAGCCAAACGCCAGCCCACCATGCGGCGGTGCGCCGTATTGCAAGGCATCCAACAAGAAGCCAAATTTAAGCTGCGCTTCTTCCGCACCGATGTTCAACGCACGGAACACCTGCGACTGAACCGCTTCTTTGTGGATACGCACTGAGCCGCCGCCCAATTCCCAGCCGTTCAAAGCCAAGTCATACGCCTTCGCCAAGCATTTGCCCGGATCGGTTTCCAGCAATGCCAAATGCTCGTCTTTAGGCGCGGTGAAAGGATGGTGACAGGCGTTCCAATGCTTACCTTCTTCGTCGTATTCAAACATCGGAAAATCCACTACCCACAAAGGTTTCCAGCGGTCACCCGTGACGTGATTCTTCTCGTGGCCAATTTTAGAACGCAACGCGCCGATGGCATCGTTGACGATTTTTTCTTTATCCGCGCCGAAGAAAATGATGTCGCCATTTTGTGCGCCAGTGCGCTCGATGATAGCCTTCAAGGCGGTCTCGTGGATGTTTTTCACGATAGGAGATTGCAAGCCAGTCTCATTCAACTGTGTGACATCATTCACCTTGATATAAGCCAGCCCCTTCGCACCGTAGATGCCGACAAATTTAGTGTACTCATCAATCTCGCCACGGGTGAATGCGCCGCCACCCGGTACACGCAATGCAGCCACGCGACCGTTTTCAGAATTTGCCACACCGTAAAACACTTTGAACGCCACGTCTTTCACTACATCGGTTACTTCGGTGAGTTCCAGCGTGACGCGTAAATCAGGCTTATCCGAACCAAAGCGCGCCATTGCCTCTTTGTAGGTTATACGCGGGAATGGATTGGGCAAATACACATCCAGTGCTTCTTTGAACACGGTACGAATCAACTCTTCGGTCAAGCCAGTGATCTGGGTTTCATTCAAGAACGACGTTTCAATATCGACTTGAGTAAATTCAGGCTGACGGTCGGCACGCAAATCTTCATCGCGGAAACATTTGGTAATTTGGTAATAACGGTCAAAACCCGCCACCATTAACATTTGCTTGAACAACTGTGGCGATTGCGGCAAGGCAAAAAATTCACCCGCGTGTACACGAGATGGCACCAAGTAATCGCGCGCACCTTCCGGTGTCGATTTGGTCAGCATCGGTGTTTCAATGTCGATAAAACCACGGCTATCAAGGAAGCGACGGAACGACATCGCCACCTTGTAGCGCAGCATCATGTTCTTTTGCATTTGCGGACGACGCAGGTCAATCACGCGATGGGTCAGACGCACGTTTTCAGAAAGATTGTCGTCGTCCAATTGGAACGGCGGCGTAACGGCCACGTTCAACACTTCGATTTCCTGACACAAAATTTCGATTTCACCGCTGATCATATTCGGATTAGCCGAACCTTCTGGGCGACGACGCACCTTGCCTGTAATGCGCAACACATACTCACTTCGCACCGATTCGGCCACCTTAAACATATCGGCAACATCGGGATTACACACCACCTGAGCCAAACCCTCGCGGTCACGCAAGTCAATAAAAATCACGCCGCCGTGGTCGCGGCGACGGTGCGCCCAACCGCAAATGCTGACGGTTTGGTCGAGTTGATCGATGTTTAGTTGCCCGCAATAATGTGTACGCATGTTGTTCCAGCTTATAATGTTAATTGGTTAAGGAAGGGTATTTGGCTGAGCCTTTTCAGCATTTGCCACCACACCCATTGACACTATGGTTCGCAAAGCCTCGTCCACACTCATGTCCAGCTCGATAGTGTCAACTTTTCGCAGAAAAAAATAAAAGCCGTTCACCGGGCTGGGTGTAGTGGGTATAAACACCGCCACATAAGGCTCATCAAATTTATTGATAACCTCGGCGGGTACATTGGTTTGAAACGCCAACGACCACGACTCAGGATGCGGGTAGCGCACCAGCAACACTTTTCGAAACGAATTGCCCTTGCCCGATAACAAGGTATCACTTACCTGCTTCACGCCGTTGTAAATACTGTTAACAAACGGAATGTGCTGTAAACCGCCTTCCCAATAACGCCACAATCGCTGACCGAACACGTTACGGATCAACAAACCCGTAATGAGCACCACCAAGAAGGTCAAAATGATGCCCCAACCGGGAATATGCAATCCAAGCAACCTGTCCGGATGCCAGCTTTCCGGCAGCAATAATAACGTTTGATCCATCGTGCCGATGGTCAGATTCAACACCCACAACGTAATGCCGAGCGGAACCCAAACCAACAAACCGGTAATCAGATATTTTTTCATTACTTAAACAGTTGGACTCGCAGAAGCAGGTGCGAGAGCAGGGGCATCCGTCACAGCCTCAGTCTTAGTCGTAGGTTTTTTACTATCCTTAAAATCCGTCACGTAATAACCATTACCCTTCAATTGAAACCCAGCAGCAGTAAGCTGCTTACTAAACGATTCCGCTCCGCACTCAGGGCAAGACGTGAGCGGCGCATCACTCATTTTTTGAATCACATCTTTTTGCAAACCACAAGCCGCACAGGCATAAGCGTAAATAGGCATAGCGTTACTATCGGAAATTTCAAAGGCGCGCATTATACCTGAGCGGATTACTACAGCCCAGCCTGCTTGAGGAAAAATAACGGAAGCAACATTGAGTAATTTCAAGCAAAAGACTATCAATCCAAACACTTTTAGTTGAGCATTCGAGTTGGGTAAAACAATGCCGTGCTTGAACCATGAGCTATATCATGGGAAAATGAACCCATGTTTAAACTACGTTTGGGTCATATCGATGTCAATATTTAAAAGACTTACGCAAATCATTTTTATAGTCTCGGTGGGTATTTTCAGCATCAATGCAATCGCCAAAGATGCTGCTGAAAAGTCCGTCTACGAACACGACGCGCAATCAAGCCAGTCTTGCGAATCTTGCCATGCAAAAAACCAAGTGGATGCTTTCAACGCAAACAAAGCTAACGATTGCCAAGAATGTCACACCGCCACCCCTGACGAAGCGCTCATGCAAGTCTCCGAGAAAACCTTTAACGACCCTTATGCAAACAAATTGCATATTGAACCTCCTCCCGCCGCCACCACAGGGATGAGTGTGCCGATGTATTACGATGAAACCCGTATTGGCAAAGAACCACACGAAATGATCGCCATTCCAGCGGGTAAGTATACGCGCGGCACCAACAATCGATTGCCGGATGAGGGTCCGCAATATATTGCCGAGACCAAAGCATTTTCAATCGACAAATATGAAGTTACTAATCTGCAATACAAGCAATTTATCGATGCAACTAAGCGTAAATCGCCCAATCATTTCCGCAACCGCACTTACCCAGAAGGCAAGGTCGATCACCCTGTCACTTGGGTAACTTGGTACGATGCACATGATTATTGTGCATGGGCTGGTAAACGGTTGCCCACGGACATCGAATGGGAGAAAGCCGCTCGCGGCATTAATGATGACCGAGATTTTCCTTGGGGTGATACGTTTGACGTAGCCAAAGTGAATTCGCCAGTGCGTTGGAAGTCTCTCAA
Organism: Gallionellaceae bacterium; assembly: GCA_947445045.1. GTDB lineage: Bacteria > Pseudomonadota > Gammaproteobacteria > Burkholderiales > Gallionellaceae > Gallionella. The sequence goes on along the minus strand of CANFCA010000079.1, from coordinate 1,924 downwards.
CATGCAAGGAGACACCATGCCTGTTGGCTCACTTGAAGAGGGTAAGAGTCCATTTGGCTTGTATGATATGTCGGGCAACGTATGGGAGTGGACAGACTCCTGGTACACGCAATACCCAGGCAATACTTGGCAAAGCGAAAATTATGGTGAGATGTATAAAGTTCTCAAAGGCGGCTCGTGGTGGGATTGTTCATATTATCAGTGCGGTGTCTCCGCACCGGTATTCAACCGCAGCTATTTTAAACAAAACGTAAAAAACTCAAGTATGGGATTCAGGTGTGCTAAAGATGATAATTAAACAGTTAATCAGTGGTCTTTTTTGTGTAGCTTTGTCAACTGGCATTGCTCAAGCCGCAGTAAAGAAATCCAATACAAAAATTTCGGTCGACGACGGCATGGTGTTAGTGCCTGCTGGCGAGTTTAAGATGGGCAGCGACAGGGAAGAAAACGAAGCCTGGTATCGTGATGCCAACGCTCTCAATCCTTTTGGTTTCAATGACCGTCTGTATGTAGATGAACGTCCAGCCCATAAAGTGATGTTACCTGCCTACAAAATAGACAAGTATGAAGTCACCAATGCGCAGTATCGTAATTTTTTAATTTCCACCAGACATGGCGTTCCTTACACATGGCCTCGTAATGGCTACAATTATAGCGACCAACAATTAGCCACATGGCCTCTGGAAGCCTTGCAAGATGTGGCCTCGAATCGCTTCAGGCTAGACATGGATGTGTCCCAAATGAGCAAAAAGGATTTACTCCTTGAAATGATTAAGGTAAATAAAAAACGTGATCGCATGCCAGTCACCTCGGTGAATTGGTCTGACGCAAACGACTATTGCAACTGGGCCAAAAAGCGTTTGCCTAGCGAAGCGGAATGGGAAAAGGCAGCGCGCGGCACGGAAGGCTTTGAATATCCTTGGGGCAACACATGGGATGCAAAAAAAGTAAACACCATGTCTGAAGATCCTGATGCGCCATATTCAGAAGTAGGCTCATTCCCTACTGACGTGTCTCCCTATGGTGCTTTTGACATGGCAGCAAACGTCTCCGAATGGGTAGCCGATTGGTATAAAGCCTACCCCAATGCTCCTGCCTCAGATATTAAATTTTTTGGCGAAAAGCAGCGTGTGGTTCGTGGCGGCGTAACGAGCTCTGGTCATTATGATTCGCTGAGCGTAGTTTTCAGGGCAGCCAAGCGCACTCACTTACTACCGAACTCGGCACTGATAGACCTAGGTTTTAGGTGCGTAAAGGATGTTAAATAATCAAGTAATAAGGGTGACGTAACAATCACCCTCACCTGTCTCTCTATCGCAGGTATAATCCACGCCGCCTTGCGCCCTACCAATCAGCGCAACGGCTTTTTCACTCACCCCCGATCATCTCGATCATTTATTCGTCTGCCTCGATTGGTGCTGCTTAAACGCTGTAGGCCGTCGCAGGAGTTTTAACTTGTCTAATGAAATTACTTTCGCCAGCTTGAATCTGGTCGAACCTTTGTTGCGCGCTATTGCTGACGCAGGCTACACCATACCAACCCCGGTTCAAGCGCAAGCCATACCCCTCGTGTTAGCAGGTGGTGATTTATTGGCTGGTGCACAAACGGGCACAGGGAAAACCGCTGGTTTTACATTGCCGATTTTGCATCGTCTCAGCGAAAGGCCCGCTGCAATTCCACGCGCTGGCAAACCACGTTGTTTAATTCTTACGCCCACTCGCGAACTTGCCGCGCAAGTGGAAGAATCCGTACAGACTTACGGAAAATATCTGCCATTGAAGTCCATGGTGATGTTTGGCGGTGTCAATATCAACCCTCAAATAAAATCACTACGTGGACAGATCGATATTTTGGTAGCAACGCCGGGACGTTTGCTCGACCACGTAGGGCAAAAAACCTTAGATTTATCCGGCGTTGAAATTT
>CANFCA010000078.1 GCA_947445045.1 Gallionellaceae bacterium | reverse complement strand
CGCTCGCGCCCGGCGAAACTCATGAGCGACATGACCAACTCTTCACGCAGCGGGTCGATGGGCGGGTTGGTAACCTGCGCGAACAACTGCTTGAAGTAATCGTAGAACGAACGATTTGTATTCGACAACACTGCCAACGCAGCATCTGTACCCATTGAGCCAGTCGCTTCTTCACCCGCACTAATCATAGGCGCAAGGATGAATTTCAAATCTTCTTGCGAGTAACCAAACGCTTGTTGCGCATTGAGCAACGACACACTCATGGTTTTTGCAGCCGCAGCTTCTGGCATATCGGCAAGGAAATAACGCGATTGCTCGACCCACTGGCGATAAGGCTTGGCAGTGGCGAGCTGAGTTTTTAATTCAGCATCATCAATAATGCGACCCGCTTCCATGTCGATCAAAAACATTTTGCCCGGCTGTAAACGCCACTTCTTAACAACCTTGTGTTGCGGAATGTTCAGCACGCCCATTTCAGAAGCCAGCAGTACCACGTCATCATCAGTAATCAAATAACGCGCGGGACGTAAACCATTGCGATCCAAGGTCGCACCTATCATGCGACCATCGGTAAATGCCACGGCAGCTGGACCGTCCCACGGCTCCATCAATGCCGCGTGATATTCGTAGAAGGCACGACGCTCTTCGTCCATCAGCGGATTGCCTGCCCACGCTTCAGGAATCAGTAACATCATCGCGTGCGGCAAGGAATAGCCGCCTGCCACTAACAACTCTAAAGCGTTATCAAAGCAGGCAGAATCGGATTGACCACTCACAATCAGTGGCCAGAGTTTTTCTAAATCCTCACCCAATAAATTCGACGACATCGCCGCATGACGCGCCGCCATCCAATTCACGTTGCCGCGCACGGTATTGATTTCGCCGTTATGCGCAATCATACGGAACGGATGCGCCAAATCCCAAGTCGGGAAGGTGTTGGTGGAGAAACGCTGGTGCACCAACGCCAACGCGCTCACTACGCTGGCATCTTGTAAATCGTAGTAATACTTGCCGACTTGATCAGCCAACAGCATGCCCTTGTAAACGATCGTGCGTGCCGACAATGAAGGCACGTAAAAACCTTTGCCCTGCGCATTGGGCAAATTGCGTATGGCGTGTTCAACGGTCTTGCGAATGACAAATAATTTGCGCTCAAATGCATCTACATTTGCACAATTACTTCCCTGCGCAATAAACACTTGACGCACCACTGGTTCAACCAGCTTGACGCTTTCACCGAGTATCGCGCTATTCACTGGCACATCGCGCCAGCCCAATAGCTGCTGCCCTTCAGCGACTATTTTATCGGCAATGATTTGCTCACACGCAGCACGTCCAGCTGCATCACGCGGCAAGAACAACATACCCACGCCGTAGCTACCCGCTGCAGGCAATGCAATGTTATGAGTCGCACATTGCGTGCGCAAAAACGCATCAGGAATCTGCAACAGAATACCCGCACCGTCGCCTGCCAGAGGATCCGCTCCAGTCGCGCCGCGATGCGTTAAATTTTCTAAGATTTGCAAACCTTGACTCACCATGTCATGGCTTTTTTTGCCCTTGATGTGCGCCACAAAGCCCACACCACAAGCATCGCGCTCTTGGCGCGGATCGTACAAACCTTGCTGCACTGGTAAATAAGAGAGACTCACGTAAATCCTCAACAAACGTTAAAGCAAAAAAATGGCAGCACGCGCCGCCACTCACTTAACAACTGAAACCAAAACTCAAATGGGTAGGGATTTTACCGCGTCTAGCGGCGACGGGCAACCCGTAGCCTCAACCGGGTCAAATTGGCACTTCCTCTACCGCAAAGATACGACGGTGCTCTCTAATCGCATAACGATCCGTCATTCCTGCGATGTAATCGGCAATCGCGCGACTGCGGTCATCTTCATTTTGAACCTGAAACTGCTCGGGTAGCAAACGATAGTCAGCCATAAACACACCGAACAAATCACTAATGATGCGCTGCGCCTTGGTGCTCATGCGCATCACTTTGTAGTGGCGATATAGTTGGGTACGCAAAAAAGTTTTCAGTTCCCGCTGTTGCTCGTTCATTTCAGGACTAAACACAATCATGGCTGGCGCAGTGCGCACATCCTCGATACTCGTTAATTTCTGCGCGGTCAAATTACGCTCGCTCTGCTGAATCAAATCGGTCACCAAAGTATTGATCATGCGTCGCACCGTTTCGTGTATCACGCGGCGTTCGGGCAACTCAGGATGCGCTTGCTTAACTTGCTGTAAATGCGTTGCAACCAACGGCACGGTAGCAAGCTGCTCTAGCGTAATCAAACCGGAGCGCAGCCCATCATCCACATCGTGATTGTTGTAGGCAATCTCATCAGCAAGGTTGGTAATTTGCGCTTCTAGTGAAGGCCGGCGATGCTGCAAAAACCGTTCGCCCACATCGCCTAACTTTGCGGCGTTCTCGGCGGAGCAATGTTTCAAAATTCCCTCGCGGGTTTCAAAACACAAATTCAAACCGTCAAAAGCAGCGTAGCGTTCTTCCAATACATCGACGACGCGTAGCGATTGAAGATTATGCTCAAAGCCGCCATAGGCTTTCATGCAAGCATTTAGCGCATCCTGTCCAGCATGACCAAACGGCGTGTGTCCCAAATCATGCGCGAGCGAAATTGCCTCCGCCAAATCTTCATTTACGCGCAAGTGACGTGCGATAGAGCGTGCAATCTGCGCCACTTCTATGCTGTGTGTTAGGCGAGTGCGAAACAAATCACCCTCGTGATTCACAAACACCTGCGTCTTATATTCTAAACGGCGAAACGCGCCTGAGTGAATGATGCGGTCGCGGTCGCGCTGAAATTCGCTGCGCGCATTGGGTGCAGCTTCGGTTATTTCTCGACCGCGAGAATTTGCGTCACTGACGGCGAAAGGCGCGAGGTTAGCCACGGGCACACGCCTCAATAGTTTGTTGCAACAAGGCTGGCGGCACATCGCCATAAACAACCGCCTCGCCGATTTTTTTCAGCAGCACAAAACGCATCTTGCCGCCCTCGACTTTTTTATCCAAACCCATCCAATTCAGATATTTTTCCACACCCAAATCAGGTGAAACTGTAGGAAGCTTGGCGCGCTCAAACAGAGTACGAACGCGAGTTACATCTTCTGCGCTAATCCACCCTAAACGATGCGACAAATCTGCCGCCATGATTATCCCCGCCGCCACACCTTCGCCATGCAGCCACACACCGTAACCCATTCCTGACTCAATGGCGTGCCCGAAGGTATGCCCCAAGTTAAGTAATGCACGCTCACCGCTTTCACGTTCGTCAGCCGCAACCACTTCGGCTTTATTTTGGCAACTGCGCGTGATGGCGTATTGCAGCGCAGTGGTGTCACGCGCCAGCAACTTGTCTATGTTTTGTTCCAACCATTCAAGGAAAGGCAAATCACGAATCAATCCGTATTTAATCACTTCAGCAAGGCCCGCAGCCAGCTCTTTATCAGGCAAGGTATTCAATGTATCAGTATCAGCCAACACCAATTGCGGCTGATAAAACGCACCTATCATGTTCTTGCCGAGCGGATGATTGATGCCGGTTTTCCCACCGACTGAAGAATCCACCTGAGACAGCAAAGTGGTCGGGATTTGAATGAACGGCACGCCACGCAAATAGCTCGCCGCTGCAAACCCCGTCATATCGCCAATTACGCCACCACCTAAAGCAATCAATGGTGTAGTGCGTTCGCAACGATGTGTCAGCAACGCTTCATAAATCAAATTCATCGTGTCAGAATTTTTATATTGCTCGCCATCGGGCAAAATAATTTCTACGCTGGATACGCCGATACTCTGCAAAGTATTTTTCAGCTTTTCAAGATACAAAGGCGCAACCGTGGTGTTGCTGACAATTGCCACGCGCTTGCGTGGAATTGCTTTGCTCAATAATTCGGCTTGCGTCAGTAAGCTGTTGCCAATGTGTATCGGGTAGCTGCGCTCAGATAATCCTACGGTTAATATTTGCATGTTCGTTCAATCAACTTTGGTAAGCATTTTTTCTTTGAGCAGGTTTATTTCATCCACCAAGTGCAACATCAAGGCATGCACACTGCGCTTGCCACTCAGCACCACAATGTCGGCAACCTCCCGATAAATCGGATCACGCAAATGATGCAATTCGGTCAACTTGGCGTAAGGATCTGCAGTTTGCAATAACGGGCGATTGCGGTCATGACGCGTGCGTTGCCACAAATCATGCACACTGGCTTTGAGGTAAATGACGATGCCATTTTGTTGCAACAAGTCTCTGTTTTGCTCTGCCAATACCGCACCGCCACCCGTTGCCAACACAATGTTATCGCGTTGCACAATATCACCAATAGCGGTGGTCTCACGCACCCGAAATCCCGCCTCACCTTCCACATCAAACACATGTGGAATCGTCACACCCGTGCGCTTGATAATCTCCTCATCGCTATCCACAAAGGCCTTGCCCAGATGCCGCGCCAAAGAACGACCCATGGTAGTTTTACCCGACCCCATCATGCCCACTAAAATTAGATTGCCCGACTGGAATTTACGCTGATTATCTTGAAAGCTTTGCATGACACGTATTGTAAACGATAAAAGTAAAAGCCCGAGCTAGCCCGGGCTTTTACTTTTATCTAAAACCGCTCACAAAAATCTCAGCGCAAGCTTTCCACACCAAGACTAATGCAAGCCCTTTGAGTCCTGCATAATTTTAGGTGTAATGAAAATTAGCAGTTCGTTCTTGTTGTCCAGCTTAGCTGAACTTTTAAATAAGTTTCCAACCACCGGCAAATCCCCAAGCAGCGGGACTTTATTTTCACCAAAACTCTCTACTTGTGAATAGACACCACCAATTACTACCGTCCCGCCGTTTTCGACAAGCACTTGCGTGGCAACTTTGTTGGTGTCGATACTCGGCACACCCGCATATATCTGACCCACTGAATCTTTATTTACTTTGATATCCATGATGACATTATCGTCTGGTGTAATTTGAGGCTTTACCGTCAAATTCAAAGTAGCCTTTTTGAACGCGATATTGGTTGCGCCGCTGCTGGAAGCTTGCTGATAAGGAACCTCGGTCCCAGTTTCAATCACCGCCTCAGTTTTATCCGAGGTCACAACACGTGGGCTTGAAATAACTTTACCCTTGCTGTCCGTTTCAAGTGCAGTTAACTCAACAGATAATAGCTTGCTCAAAGAGCTGTTAAACAACAGCATTGAAAATGCACCCGCAGCACCTGATGTTGGCAAATTTACATTGGGTGTATTAGCAGGCATGACCGTGCCAGCTAGCGGTCCCGCCACCACCTTATTAGCACCAATATTGCCATTAAGACCCCCTACTTTAAATGCATCATTAGAGTTATAGCCTAATCTTACCCCCAAATTCCTACCAAATTTATCAGAGGCTTCAACCACACGCGCTTCAATCATCACTTGACGAACTGGCACATCAATTTGCTTAATCAACTTGCGCGCCTCCTCTAAATGCGAAGGTGTATCTTGGACGAACAGAGTGTTCGTGCGTTGATCCACAACTGCACTGCCACGCTTGGAAAGAATGCGTTGTTTGTCACCAGACAATAGCTTTACAATATCCTCGCCTTTTTGGTAACTAATCACAAAACTTTCTGTTCTCACATCCTCTAATTCGCCGATTTCTTGACGTGAGGTCAAGTCGATTTTTTCTTTAGCGGCGATCTCTTCCCGTGGAGCGACTTGAACTACATTGCCATTTTTACGCATATCTAAACCACGACTCTGCATGATGATGTCGAAGGCTTGATCCCACGGCACATCTTTCAAACGCAGAGTCAAATTACCACTGACCGTGTCACTAATTACCATATTTAACTCGGTAAAATCAGCAATCACATTCAAGGCTTCACGCACATCAATCTTTTGGAAATTCAGCGTGAGTTTTTCACCGCCATAGCCAGCTTTAGTTCCTTT
>CANFCA010000077.1 GCA_947445045.1 Gallionellaceae bacterium | reverse complement strand
CCTGAATGGTGCATGTAGCGACCACAAAAACTTGATAATCTCGGCAAACGAAATGCGGCTTTATCTCCTGCATTGTTTAGGGCAGCATCAATTTCCGCACGCAATTCATCAGTAACACATTCATCCGCATCTATCGAAAGCACCCATTCGTTTTTCGCATAACTCAATGCTCGATTTTTTTGCGGTCCGAACCCTGGCCAATCATGCTGATAAACATGCGCGCCCAATCCTTTACATATCGCGACGGTTTCATCGGTACTACCTGAATCCACCACAATGATTTCATCTGCCCAGGCAACGGAGGTTAGGCAAGCGAGGATATTCATCGCTTCATTTTTAGTGATGATGATGACGGAAATTTTTGTTGTAATGTTAGTCATTCAACAACTTTGCATTTAACTCGTGTTCACGCCAGCGACTATCTATCCACATCGCTAATCCTAAATAAATCGCGCCCCAGCCTGCCAAAAAATTCGCTTGGCTTGCTGCATCAAGACTAATTCCCCATAGTGCAGTCACACCCGCTAAGAACATCAATATATATTCAGCAATAGCGGTGTTACTGTGCCCCCAGCCCATTTGCACTAAGCGTTGGTAATAGTGGCTACGATGGGCTTCAGACAATTTTTCTTTGCGTCGTATTCGCTTAATCAATGTAAACGATGCATCGGCTGTGAATGGCGAAAAAACCAAGACCGGAAACCAAAATGGCCAATACCCTTGTTGCCAGCCCCACACACCAAATGCGGCGGCAAGAAAACCTAATGGTATTGATCCCGCATCACCCAAAAATACTTTTGCAGGATGAAAGTTGTGATACAAAAACCCTAGTGAAGCTGCACCAACGGTAAAATTCATCATTGCAAAAGGGACATTGCCACTCATCAAACCCGCAACTCCGTAGAAGCTAAATCCGAACAAAGCCATACCACCAGCTAGACCATCCGAACCATCCATAAAATTATATAGATTTGTCATCCACACAATAAATAAAAATACGGGCAGCATCCATACCCAACTTATTCCCGCGCTCACTACGACTATCAAAGCGGCTATCACATGGCCAATCAAACGTGTTTTAGCGCTCAAGTTGCGTGCATCATCCACCACTGATAACGTGAATAATCCGATCATAGGCAACACAATCCACCATGCCCAAGATTCAATCATCATTATCCAACCAAGCATGACACCTGACATTAGAGCGATGCCGCCCGTGCGTGGAATCGGTGTGGTGTGTAACGAACGATCATTGGGGATATCTTGGAGCAACCCTTGCTTATTTAAAGAAAGGAAAAGGGTCAGGATTAACGTAACAATTGCAGCAATAACTGGGGAATAGTGCATTAGGAAAAGTTATGCATAATTATTTGGGGGATTCATACATCATGGCATATGCGACTACTCGATCAACACCAGTGTAGTTGAACAGTTTTTCATTGGATGACAAATATCGACAATACTTTTTCATCTCTATCTTTTGGTCAATTTTTCAATTGACTGCTTATGCTTTTCAGAATGCAGAAAAAAGAAATTTGTCTCAGTCGTTTCATCCGTCATTAAATCCACCTCTTTGAGGGATGAGCTGTCGGCAAAGAAGCAACGATACCCAATAGCTGAAAAAAGATTGATAATCTCATTAGGATGGTAGTTAAATTTAGCCGCCCACTTTCTAAGCATCTCGGTGAACACAATTGGCTTGTCCCTTTGCAAGGTTTCAATTGCCCCTTGATACACAAACAACTCAGCCCCTTCAACATCACATTTTATAAAATCAACTTTCAGCTTGTTGACGTTCAAAAAATCATCAAGTCGTTCAACATGGCATGTTATCAACTCCGCATCTATGCGTTCGCTCAAATTAGCAGAGGATGCATTTACGCCACCTTCTGGATAGAAGTAAAACGTTATATCTTTACGTTCACTAGACAATCCAAAATGATGCGAAGTGACATTTTCGACTTCATTTAATTTTATATTTCGCTCGAGAAATGAATACGTTTTAGGAATGGGTTCAAAAGCATGCACGTTGCATTGAGGGTAAGTTTTAGCAATATTGATGGAATACCAACCCATATTCGCACCGATATCCAAAACACAATCTTTAGGTGATACCAAACGCATGATCATCGCTGAATCGGTGATTTCATAGTCCAAAAAATTTAATGCCTCAACTGGTGCCACTCGATAGTCGCCAATGGGGCAAATCATCTTCACACCCTTGTCACGCGATATCAGAATCACTACATCGTCAGATATTTCTATGGAAGCAATATTGGTCTGCTTCAAGTAATTCGCATAGTCGAAGAGTTTTGAATGATGCGCTTGATACATCCCCTGTATAAAATCAGGCTTACTAATTTTTCCGCTCAGGAAATCATTGCGCGTATCCGTTATTTTCATGATTGATAACTTTCTATTGTCTTTCTGAATCCACTTTCAAGAGATGTAGTGGGTTGCCAGCCTAAGCTTTTAGCCAAGGTTATATCTGGGCAGGCAACAGAAATCTGGCTAGGTGAATATTCATCAGAATCTTTACGGTATTCGAACTTCACGTTTATTTGTTTTTCAGGATAAAGACCAGCGACGACTATTGCCAAATCACGAATGCTGATTTCAGCATCAGGATTACCAATGTTATATGCTTTTGCATTCGCTCCACACAACAATACCATCCAGAATCCGGCAGTCGCATCTGCCAAGTAGCAGAACGCACGCCTAGTCAAACCGTCACTTTTCAATACAATATCTTGTCCACTCACAACATCACTTACAAAGTCGGCATAAACACGACCATCATCAAGCCTCATACCAGGGCCGTAGGTGTGAAAGGGTCGAACAATTTTAGCTGGTACCCCGTATTGATGATGCCAAGAAACACACATGTTTTCGCCCATGCGCTTACTTTCAGCATAGCAAGAGCGAACCGCCAATGGGTCAAGGTACCCGTAGTCAGACTCAGCAGTTGGCACTCGAGCTGGCTCTCCATAGACCTCCGCACTGCTAAAGTAGAGGAATCCTTCCACCTGGTGCTTTCGCGCCAATTCGAGTAACTGCGCGGTACCAAGCGTATTAGCGCTTAACGTTCCTACCGGATCGGTTGCATAGTATTTTGGACTGGCGTGGCTTGCCGCATGAATGATGAAATCAATTTTTCGATCCACATCCAGTGGTGAGCTAATATCTTGATCAATGCATATCAAATCAGATCTGTTTAGGCTGTAGCTAAATCGTTGAGCAAACCCATTTCGATTCCTAACCAAGGCTACGACTTGAACATTGAGATGTTGCGTCTCATTTAGAAACAATAATGTTTCTACCATATAGGCGGCCAAGAAACCTGCCGCGCCTGTAATCAGTACAGTTTTCCCTTGAAGTTTCTGCCACGGAATCGAGTATTGACGGGTCAAAAATTCTAAATCTCCCGTCACAACTGGATGGCGATCAACATTATTCACAGTAACCATCATCGAGCTAGACAGACATGGTACTTTTGGGAAACTGCTCATCCAACTTTGATCCGAAGGCCAAACGTGGGCGACATTCCGTTGCGCCATTCATCATAATTTCGATAAGTAATGGCCCTTTGTGTTCAGCTATCAAATTCAGCATACGATCAGTATCTACTGCGTTATCAACCCGATGAGCCTCGATTCCATAGGCCTTTGCAATGTCAGAAAATCTAGGGCTACTATAGCCCTTTCGAGTCGATTGATCTCGACCATCAAAATACATGTCTTGGAAATTTTTAACCATACCCAACACCGAGTTGTTCATAACGATTATCGTCATGTCCAAGCCCAAGCGATTCAGTGTATCCAATTCCTGAATGTTGATTTGCAGGCTCCCATCACCCGTAATCACGACTGTTTTATGCTGTGACTGAAGTGCAACGCCAATTGCAGTCGGCAATGCAAACCCCATCGCACCCATCCCACCGCTGTAATGTATGGCTTGACCTGGTGACAGGCGCAAACTTTGTGCCGCCCACATTTGATGATTACCAACATCGCAAACATAATCGACAGATTGCTTAGATAAAGCATCATTCAGCTTTTTCATAACCTGACTGGGGCTAATTTCCCAATCCGAATATTCATTCGTCTCAGCCTGTTTACGTCGCTTTACAAGCTCTTTCGACCAGAAAGTTTCCAGATTCGGAAATGAATTTTGACTCATTGGAAATGAATTAAAAAAAACTTCTGCAGCTGCACAAATATTTAGTTCCGCCTGAACTCGATTACCCAATTGAGCGGGATCAATATCTATTTGTACTACCTGCGCTTTACGAGCAAAATCTTCAACATCTGAACCCGTTTGCCTAACATCGAGCCGCGCGCCTACTACGATTAGCAAATCGCAATTCTGCACAGCCCAGTTAGCCTCACGATTGCCATAACTGCCTATCATATTGAAATAATTGTTACGTGCTATCACGCGCTCATGCCCCATAAGCGTAGACACATGAGGAATGCCAAGCTCATCGGCATCCTTCAGCCAAGTGTCCATCGCATCTGCCCATCGTGCGCCACCCCCGATACAAATCAACGGACGTTTCGCGCCCTTGCACAAAACTTCTAATCGCTTCAGGTCATTTACATTTATTTCATGGTCAGCAGAAATATCCAAGGGTACGGTCAACCACTTTTCAACTATGTCGTTTGGAATATCGGCTCGCTGAACATTATTAGGAATATCTAATAAGACTGGTCCTTGACGACCACTCAACGACATCGATAACGCTTTGTGCAATTCTGGCAATAGCGCTTCTGCACTATCAACACGTACTGCATACTTGGTTATCGAGCGCGCCACTTTAACAATATCCAACTCCTGAAAACCTTGCTGTCGAATTGCTCGTTTACCTTTCAGCTCATGGGTATTAACTTGCCCCGTAATAAACAAACACGGTACAGAATCAAACCAACAACTACCAATACCAGTCAATAAATTAGTTGCGCCTGGACCACTGGTTCCCATGGCTACCGCGATGGTTTTTCCTTTGCTATGCCTTGCCACACCTTCTGCAGCAAAGGCGGCCGCTTGCTCATGGTGCATTGAGATAATGTTAAATTTTCCTGACTCAGCGTAGCTATCAAGAAGATGCGTAATCATTCCGCCCACGAGTTCAAAGCAGGTTTGAATACGATGTGAAATTAAAAATTTAGCCAGTGCATCAGAAGCTTTCAAAACATGTTCCTGTTTTTTATCGTAATTAGAAGTTCACGCCAAAAAATGACTCGATTTGACTTGCTACAAAATTCAACATTTCTTCAGTCAATCCTGGATACACGCCAATCCAAAAAGTATTATTCATCACTTTGTCGGTATTAGTGAGTTCACCACTAAGGCGATAATTGCGACCTTCAAAGTACGGCTGACGAGTTAAGTTTCCAGCAAACAATAAGCGTGTGCCAATCTTATATTGATCCAGATATTTCAGAAGCTCTACACGATCAATGCCTGACGTTTCACGCAAGGTAATCGGAAAACCAAACCATGATGGATCGCTGTTTGGTGTAGCCTCAGGAAGAATTAAAAACACTTCACAGGACTTCAATCGTGCTTTTAAGTAAGCAAAGTTACGTTTGCGTGCCGCAATAAAATCTGGCAAACGATCCATCTGCGCCAAAGCACACGCTGCCTGCATGTCGGTAATTTTGAGGTTGTAGCCTAGGTGCGAGTAAGTATATTTATGGTCGTAACCAAAAGGTAATGAACCCAACTGCCAACCGAAGCGTTTGCCACAGGTGTTATCGCAGCCTGGGCCGCAGTAACAATCGCGCCCCCAGTCGCGGAACGATTCGATGATTTTTTTCAACTCATGGTCTGCCGTAAAAATCATGCCCCCTTCACCCATCGTAATGTGGTGGGCAGGATAAAAGCTGCAGGTGGCGATATGACCGAAAGTGCCTACGTGCTGCCCTTTGTAGCTTGAGCCGAGCGCGTCACAACAATCTT
>CANFCA010000076.1 GCA_947445045.1 Gallionellaceae bacterium | reverse complement strand
GGCACATCAATTTTCTGCTCAATAATCCCACTGTCCGAAACGGAAACATAAACAATGAAAGGACAGTATCCAAATCCTTTTTGAACGCTCCCCATCAACATTTTGCCGAGTACACTTTCGACGCTAGCACTCAACAATTCCTTTAGAATTTTTCCTTGTTCCCCAGCTTGTAAAACTGGCGATTGCATTCCTTCTGACTTCCCATTAAATGTACGCGCCCATCGGTTAAACTCATCAACAACAATTGTGCTGTGACAACTTTTAGATTCAATAATAACCAACCCGTAAGGTGAGACGATTAAGTGGTCAATCTGCGCAGTCTCTCCGTCATGAGTTATGCGGAGATCGTTTATTACGAAACAGTCATCTCGTTTCTTGAAAGCTCTTTGTAGGTAATGAGCTAATTGCTTTTCCGCTTCCTCCCCAGCAAGATGTCTCGGATCTGCTAGATTGTTAGATTGTTTTTCTTTAAGTATCACGACTTCACCTATATGTAGTGCTGATTGTTAATGCGGCTCATCCTATCTCACAAACAGCGGCACTTGTAACCAACAACTTTATCACGTTGCACTCACCCAAAAACACAAAAGGCCGCGAGCAATGCTGCGGCCTTTTATTGAAACAACTAAATCTACTTAGTGGTACTTTTTGCTCAACTCATGCACCGCCTTCACCAACGCAGCTGCGTGATCTGGATTGGTGTGTTGTGAGATGCCGTGACCGAGGTTAAACACGTGACCGCTGCCGAAGCCATAGCTGCTGAGGATTTTTTCGACTTCCACTTCAATCGCATTAGGTGACGCAAACAATACGACTGGGTCCATATTGCCTTGCAGCGCAACTTTGTGACCCACTTTTTGACGGGCGATGCCGATGTCCATCGTCCAATCCAAGCCGACTGCGTCGCAGCCGATGTTGGCGATGCTGTCGATCCAGATGCCGCCGCCTTTGGTGAACACGATGTTCGGAATTTTCACCCCGTCTTTTTCTTTAATCAGCCCTTCAACGATGCGTTGTGTGTAAGGCAGGGAGAATTCGTGGAACGCTGCATGAGACAACACGCCGCCCCATGAGTCGAAAATCATCACGGCTTGTGCGCCTGCTTCGATTTGCGCATTGAGGTAATTGATTACCGCTTGCGTGCTGATTTCGAGGATGTGATGCATCAGCTTAGGCTCGTTGTACATCAAGGTTTTGACCTTGGCGTAATCTTCGCTGCCGCCACCTTCCACCATGTAGCAGGACAAGGTGAAGGGGCTGCCAGAGAAGCCGATTAACGGCACGCTACCATCCAATGCTTTGCGAATTTGCGTGACCGCATCGGTCACATAACGCAAATCTTTGTCGATGTCTGGCACGCGCAGTGCTTTGATAGACGATTCATCGCGCAAGGGACGTTCAAATTTTGGGCCTTCGCCATCTGAGAAATACAAGCCCAAGCCCATCGCATCAGGCACGGTCAAAATATCGGAGAACAAAATCGCTGCGTCTAATGGAAAACGCTCTAATGGTTGCAGGGTGACTTCAGTTGCGTAATCCGGGTTCTTGCACAGACCTAAAAAGCTGCCGGCTTGTTTGCGCGTTTCGCGGTATTCAGGCAGGTAGCGGCCAGCTTGGCGCATCATCCACAATGGGGTGTAGGTAGTAGGTTGACGCAACAGAGCGCGCAAGAAGGTGTCGTTTTTAAGCTTGAAGTCCATGTTAATTCCTAGTTAGATTAGCGAGGTAATACTGATGATCCCATTAAAAATTCGTCCACTGCGCGAGCGCATTGACGGCCTTCACGTATCGCCCAAACAATGAGCGATTGTCCACGACGCATGTCGCCTGCGGCAAAAACTTTATCCTTGCTGGTACGATAATTTTCCGTATCAGCCTTGATGTTGCCGCGTGCGTCTTTTTCTACACCAAACGCATCCAGCACTTTTTGCACCGGGCTAACAAAGCCCATCGCCAAGAGTACCAGATCAGCTTTCATCTCGAATTCGCTACCCGCGATTTCGGTCATCTTGCCGTCTTTCCATGCAACGCGAACGCAAAGCAGCTTTTCTACTTTGCTATTGCTGCCGATGAATGCTTTGGTCGAAACTGCCCAATCACGATTTGCGCCTTCTTCATGTGAGCTGGAGGTGCGCAATTTCATAGGCCAATTCGGCCATACTAACGGCTTGTTTTCTTGCTCAGGCGGACGCGGCATCACTTCAAATTGCGTGACAGATAGTGCGCCATGACGATTCGATGTACCGACACAATCCGAACCCGTATCGCCGCCGCCGATGACGACAACATGCTTGCCTGTTGCACGCAATTGTTGCGGCAACACATCGCCTGCGTTGACGCGATTTTGCTGCGGCAGAAAATCCATCGCCGGATAAATGCCACTCAACTCACGTCCCGGCATGGGTAAATCACGCGGCGTTTCCGCACCACCTGACAACACCACTGCATCAAAATCTGCCAACAATTTTTCCGGCGAGATGGTTTCAGTCGCCATGTTATTCACGCCGATATTGCTGTCCGAGCCGATGAATACGCCAGTGCGGAAAGTCACGCCTTCGGCTTGCATCTGATCCATACGACGATCAATGTGCGATTTCTCCATTTTGAAATCGGGAATACCGTAGCGCATCAACCCGCCGATGCGGCTATTTTTTTCAAACACGGTGACAGCGTGTCCGGCTCGTGCCAATTGTTGAGCGGCGGCTAAACCTGCCGGACCTGAGCCTACCACCGCCACTTTTTTACCCGTTTTTTTCGCTGCAGGAATAGGCACGACCCAACCATTTTCCCAACCCTTATCAATGATCGCGTGCTCGATAGACTTGATTCCGACCGCGTCGTTATTGATGTTCAGCGTACAGGCTGCTTCGCACGGTGCGGGGCAAACACGTCCTGTAAATTCAGGGAAGTTATTGGTCGAATGCAATACCTCCAGCGCGTTTTTCCAGTCGCCGCGATACACCAAATCATTCCAATCTGGGATGATGTTATTGACCGGACAACCTGTGGTGCAAAACGGAATGCCACAATCCATACAGCGCGCGCCTTGAATCTTGGCTTGATCGTCGTTCAGATGTAACACAAACTCCTGATAATTTTGCACGCGTTCTGCGACAGGCAGATTTGCCTCTGTCAAACGCTGAAACTCCATAAATCCCGTGGCCTTACCCATTACGCGGCCTCCTTTTGTTTTGCCGCCATTTCCTGCAAAGCGCGACGATATTCGGTAGGCATCACCTTGGTGAATTTCGGCAAGTACATCGCCCAATTATCCAAAATATGTTTTGCACGCGGGCTTTGTGTGTAGCGCAAATGCTTTTCGATTAACTCACGCAACGCCGCTTCGTCAGCTTGATTAAGGTGATTGAAATGCACACGACCGTGCGACTCCACCTCACCCGTTTCACTCGCCTCCACTTCGGATGGCACAGGCTCAAGCGCGACCATAGACAAATTACAACGCTTTTCAAAGCCGCCATCTTCGTCCAATACAAATGCTACCCCGCCAGACATACCTGCTGCAAAGTTGCGCCCGGTCTGTCCCAGCACCACCACCATTCCGCCTGTCATGTATTCGCAACCATGATCACCCAAGCCTTCTACGACTGCCGTTGCACCGGAATTGCGCACCGCGAAACGCTCGCCCGCCACGCCGCTGAAATAACATTCACCTGCGGTTGCGCCATACATCACGGTGTTGCCGACGATGATATTTTCATGCGTCACCAACTTCGCTTCGGCGGGTGGCATGATAGCGATACGCCCGCCGCACAAGCCTTTGCCAACATAGTCGTTACCTTCACCGCGCAACTCGAACGAGATACCGCGCGACAAAAACGCGCCAAAACTTTGGCCTGCCACGCCTTTGAAATTCACTTGAATGGTATCGCTAGGCAAACCTGCTTGCCCGTAACGCTTGGCGATTTCGTGTGACAGCATTGTGCCGACGGTACGGTTGACGTTGCTGATTTTGCTTTCGATCACGGCAGGTTGTTTGTTGTTGATGGCATTCTGCGCTTGCGCGATCAAGCCATTATCCAAAGCTTTTTCCAACTCGTGATCTTGTGATTGTGCATGACGGCGTGCCACGCTGGCCGCAACGTTAGGCTGATGGAACACCTTGGAGAAATCCAAGCCCTGCGATTTCCAATGCGCGATTCCATCACGCATCCCCAACAAATCACTGCGACCAATCAGATCATCAAACTTGCGTATACCCATTTGCGCCATTAACTCGCGCACCTCTTCTGCAACGAAGAAGAAATAATTCACGACATGCTCTGGCTGACCGGTAAATTTTTTGCGCAACGTTGGATCTTGCGTCGCCACACCAACCGGACAAGTATTGAGATGACATTTACGCATCATGATGCAACCTTCAACGACCAGTGGCGCAGTGGCAAAGCCGAATTCATCCGCGCCCAACAACGCGCCGATCAGCACGTCACGCCCTGTCTTCAACTGTCCATCCACTTGCAGCACGATACGTCCACGCAACTGATTTAGCACTAATGTCTGTTGCGCTTCCGCCAAGCCCAATTCCCACGGCGTACCGGCATGTTTAATCGACGAGATGGGTGATGCGCCCGTGCCACCGTCAAAGCCAGACACGGTGATGTGATCAGCCTTGGCTTTGGACACACCCGCAGCGACCGTTCCCACACCCACTTCAGAAACCAACTTCACTGAAATGGACGCGCTCGGATTGGAGTTTTTCAGGTCATGGATCAACTGCGCCAAATCTTCAATGGAATAAATATCATGATGCGGCGGCGGCGAAATTAGTCCAACGCCAGGCACAGAGAAACGCAACTTGGCAATGTATTCCGACACTTTTCCGCCGGGTAATTGACCGCCTTCACCGGGTTTCGCTCCTTGCGCCATCTTGATTTGAATCTGATCGGCACTCGCCAGATATTCCGCTGTTACGCCAAAACGACCCGATGCAACTTGCTTAATTCTGGAACGCAGCGAATCACCGGGCAACATTTCACGATCAGCTTCGATGCGATTTTTACCGATAATGTCGGACAGCATTTCGCCGCCCTTGAATGTCTGGAAACGCGACGGGTCTTCGCCGCCTTCGCCGGTATTGGATTTGCCGCCGATACGGTTCATAGCAATCGCTAATGTCGTGTGCGCCTCAGTTGAAATCGAACCAAGCGACATCGCGCCTGTCACGAAACGCTTGACGATTTCTTTGGCAGATTCGACTTCATCCAATGGCACTACTGCACCTACCGGTTTGATGTCGAACAAGCCACGCAAGGTTTTTAGCTTAGTCGCCTGCTCATTGATGAGCTTGGCGTATTCTTTGTATGTCGATGCATTATTGGTGCGTGTTGCGTTTTGCAATTTGGCAATGGAGTCCGGTGTCCACATGTGTTCTTCGCCGCGCACACGGTAAGCATATTCACCACCCGCTTCCAGCGCATTGCTCAACACGGGGTCAGTGCCAAATGCGCCGCGATGTGTGCGCATATTTTCTTCCGCCACTTCCGCCAAACCAATACCTTCGATTTGTGTCGCTGTGCCGCTGAAATACTCAGCCACAAAAGATGCATTCAAACCGATTGCTTCAAAAATCTGCGCACCGCAATACGATTGGTAAGTGGAGATACCCATCTTGGACATGACCTTCATCAAGCCCTTATTGATGGCTTTGATAAAGCGTTTTTTCGCTTCCTTCGCATCGATATTCGCAGGCAAAGTGATTGCGCTAATTGTCTCGTAAGCCAACCACGGGCACACGGCTTCTGCACCGTAGCCAGCCAACAAGGCAAAGTGATGCACCTCACGTGCCGAACCAGTATCCATCACCAAACCGGTGCTGGTACGCAAACCCTCTTGCACCAAATGCAAATGCACTTTGGAACATGCGACCAATGCGGGAATCGCCACGCGCTCTGCCGACACGGTACGGTCTGACAATATCAATACGTTATAGCCATCTGCCACCGCCTTGTCAGCCGCACCACATAAGGCTTGCAGTGCAGCTGCGCAGCCCGCTGCGCCTTGTGTTGCGGGGTAGGTAATATCCAGCACTAACGAGC
>CANFCA010000075.1 GCA_947445045.1 Gallionellaceae bacterium | reverse complement strand
CAACCACCACGCTAGGCAAGCTAAAAGACCTGTCCAACAACGCGCTTGAGAAAAGCCCTGTACTCACCGCAGGTAACTTACTTGCCTTCACCACCAATGGGGGCGTGCTGGCGGTTGCACCCGTCATCTTGAGTCCCGATGCCCCTAGCTTAGATCGCAATGCCACCAGTGTGACGTTGGATTGGCTGCCTGCTGCGGGAGCGAACAAGGGCTATAACATTTACCGTTCAACCAGCAACAGCCTTGCTCCTGGCGTGGCTGAACCATTCATTCAAATTGCAGGACCTGTGACCGCTTCCATCTACACGGACACGCAAACCTTGTCGGGTTTTAACTTGTTGCCGCTCCCTGAAGTAGCGCAAGGTTATGTTTATCGCGTTACCTCAATCAACTCGGATTTGATTGAGTCTGTGCCGAGCAATGAAGTGCTGGTCAAGGATGTGGTTGCACCCACACCCGTGGGAACGAGTGGAATATGTATCGCACCTACAGGCAACAGTTTGACGGTGATAACTACACCCGTAACACCGACACCAAACGGGCAAGTGCAATTTACTTTCAGTGAGGCACTGGCCGCGGTTGCGGCTGAAGCAATCAGCAATTACACGGGGGTGAACATCAGTGCGGCTAAACTGACTTCACCAACTACCGTGGTGCTGGACTTTTCTGCACCAATTACCTGTGTGAATACTAATACGGTGGTGCTGGGTAATGGGATTACGGACGTGGCGGGAAATCCACTAGCGGGGAGTTTGGTTCAGCGGACGTTGAGCTATGCGCCGTAGCTTTGTCAAAGCAGTTTAGATAAAACTCGGCTTCCGATTCCAAACATCTTAGACAACTGTCTAAGATGGTGTCTAATAAAGGCGATAAAAAAGGAGTTGGACTTTCGACCAACCCCTTTATTTATCTGGCTCCCCGACCTGGATTCGAACCAGGGACCTGCGGATTAACAGTCCGTCGCTCTACCGGCTGAGCTATCAGGGAATGAAGAGGTGCGCATCATAGTGATTTTGCCTAGTGTGGTCAACTTGAAATTTCGTTTTAATTGTAGGTCTATTTCAAAAATTCATTTGTCGATATAATTTTGTTTTTAGAGAAGTTTCAAAAATTTCACTTTAACTTGCAGAAAAGAATTCGTTGCTAGGCGGAACATTCGGTACTCGATAGGCTAGAATGGGATATGGATAAAACGATTTTTGTTAGAACCAGCAAAGGCGAAGATGAGATGCGCAATAAGACTGCGCAGCTTTCCGTAGATATTAAGCGTACCTTGCTAATGGTTGATGGCATATCAACTATACGTGAGATTAGCAAACGCGTTGCTCCCAGTTTACGCATGACGCTTGGGGAAATATTCAAAGAACTTTTGAAGGACGGCTACATCGAGGTTAAGTTTAAAGATGTTGAGCCTCGTACTACTGCCAGCATTACACCAATTAAAGCTGCTGCAGTTAAGATGACTATGCCCACTAAAATTTCAATTCCTACGCTCAAGCCAGTTGACGACGGAATTAATGAATTGGACTTCGCTTCTGAATTTGGTAAACAAGCTTTACAGCCCCTAGCCGTTGAAACTATGAGCGCAGAATTTGCTGCTCAAAAGCAGGCAGAAGTTGATGCGAAGTATCGTGCAGAAATTAAAGCACGCGTTGAAGCAGAATTTGGTGCGGAAATTAAAGCGCGAGTTGAAGCGGAAATTCGTGCTGAAGCTAAACTACGAGAAGAAGCTGATTTAAAAAAACGTTTGCAAGAAGAAGCCAGGGCTATCGATGAGGCGCGTGAATTAGCGGAAGAGCGCGCTCGTGTTGAAGCAAAAGCGCAGGCCGAAGCGAAAGCTCGCGCGGAAGCAGAAGCCGTGATTGCAGCGAAAGCGCGAGTTGAAGAGGAGCGCCGCTTAGAAGCACTTGCGCGTGAAGCTGCAGAAGCTAAGAAACGTGCCATAGAAGAAGCCCGATTACTTGCAGAAGCAAAGGCCAAGCAAGCGGCCGAAGCGAAAGCTCGAGCTGAAGCCGAGGCAAAAGAAAAAGCGCGTTTAGAAGCTATCGCTATCGCTGAAGAAAAAGCTCGCATCGAAGCTGAAATTCGTGCCGAGGCAAAAGCAAAAATTGAGGCAGAAACGCAAAGAAAGATAGCGGAAGAAATACGATTGTTGGCTGAGGAAAAGGCAAAACAAGAGGCCGAAGCCAAAGCAATTGCAGAAGAAAAAGCTAGAGTTGAGGCGGAAAAGGCCCGGTTAGAAGCAGAGAAAAAAGCGCTGGCTGAATCGAAAGCGCGCGCCGAGGCAGAGGCTAAAAAACGTATGGAGGAAGAGTCGCGCGCATTAGCCGAAGCTCAAGCCAAGCAAGAGGCGCAGGCAAAAGCACTTGAAGCTGCCAAACTGCGCGCCGAGGCTGAATTAAAATCTATTGCAGAGGCAAAGCTGCGCGCAGATTTAGAATCTAAAGCGATTGCTGAAGCTAAAGCACGAATCGAAGCAGAAATGCGGGCAGAAGCACAAGCTCGTGTTGACGAGGAAAATGCAGCTCGCAAAGAGATAGAGCTAGCGGCGAATCAAGAGCGGCTTGCTGCCGAATCTTTGCAAATGCAAAAAATTCAGCTCGCCGCGGCAGTGCGTGAAAAGTTATTACAGTCAGCCAAAGATGAAGATATCAAACAGCAAGAGCTTCAGTCTGCGCAATTATTGTCGCGATCCAAGCCGGATGCCAATACAGGAAAGGTGTTGAGCGAGGCTGATAAATCTAAGTCGGGTGCTTATCCTCTTGATCGTTCAACCAGCGCAACTGTATTGTTTTTTGATATGGTCGGATACACCAAGCTCTCGGTAAATAAGCAGATAGAAGTCAAAGGTCAATTCAATCAACTGGTTTCTGATTGCTTGGCGGAACAGGGTGAGGGCGAGCGCGTTATCCTGGATACGGGCGATGGTGCAGCGATCGGATTTATGCAGCATCCCGAAGATGCCCTGCAAGTGGCGAGGCAATTCCACAAGTTGCTAGTTGCCAATCAGCACAATGACTATCCTGAGCTGAACGTTAGAATCGGCGTACACATGGGACCGGTAAGTATCGTCAAAGATATGAACGGGCAAAGCAACATGGTGGGTGATGCAATCAATGATGCTCAACGTGTGATGGGTTTTGCGGGCACAGATCAAATTTTTGTATCGCGCGCCTACTATGACTTTATCTCACGTTTGAGCGATACCTACGCCGATATTTTTCACTACCAAGGTTCACAAAAAGATAAACATGGGCGCGAGCACCACGTATATAAATTAATGGATGTGGTTGCTACTACGTTGGAAAATAACCGACCTAGTGCAAGTAACTCCAACGATGCGGTCAAGTTAGAGCCATTTAATTTCAATGTTGCGGATGAAATTGTGAAAACAATGGCTCCGACTAAGCGTAAGGCTAGTCAACAATCTATTCAACAAGAAGTCACTCAAGAAAAACCACATGTTGCAGATGCAGTTAAGACTGTTGAGACAACACCCAAACATACTGATGATGAAGTAAAAAGCTTGGAAAGTGAGCAGGCCAAGCTTTGGGCAGAAGCTGAACAGGAAGCAATGGAGATAGCAAAATCAAATTCAATGCGCATCATTCAGCCGCAAGAAGAAAAATCGAGTGCTAAGAAATATGTGTCATCAGCACGCGTAAAACGTGAGCCCATTCCATGGGGGAAAGTGGCCACGGGATTCTTTTTGGTATTGTTGGTTACTTTATTTATTGCGCCTTATGTTTTCCCCACCAGAGGGTTTGTGCCCAAGTTTGAAAAATTACTGACTGAAAAATTTCAACAACCAGTGCACATCGGCAGTTTGGCTGGCCGCCTCTTACCTACGCCACGCCTAGATTTGATTGATGTCTCCATCGGTGAGACAAATCAAATTAAAGCCCAACTTGCTCGCGCAAATTTTTCTGCACTGACGTTATTGTCTGACCAGAAATCGATTAATAGCTTAGAACTAGAAAGCGCTCAAATTGATGGGGCGGCTTTGCAAGAAATTTCTACTTGGCTGAAAAATGTTGCTGCGGACAAGCAATATCCGATTGCAAAAATTTCAGTTAATGAAAGCAAGCTTGAGGCGAATGGTATTCAACTGTCTGGGATTGGTGGAGAGTTAAATTTCAATAACACGGGTGATTTCAGTACAGCAAAGTTATTTGCAAATGGAAATAAACTAATGTTGGATTTGGATGCTAGTTCTGGTGATAACACTAAAGTTACTCTTTCGGCACATGCGAGTGCATTGCCATTGTTACCTCATTGGATTTTTGACGACTTCAATGCAAAAGGTGAATTAGCCAACAGCGCGTTGGTTATTTCAGAAATAGATGGTCATATCTCGGCTGGCATATTGCATGGCAATGCCCGTCTGGATTGGCATTCAGGCTGGAGTTTGGACGGTGCATTATCTGCAAAATCAATTGCGACACAAAACATCAGCCCTACTATTACAGGCGAAGCCGAAGGTGCAGCACGATTCCAAATGCACTCGACAGACTTATCTACACTCGTCGACACCGCAACGGTAGACGGCTCTTTAGTGATGAACCAAGGCGTAGTTAACGGTATTGATATTGTTGAAACAGCAACGAGGCGCAAGACGGAAAATTTGCCGGGTGGCCGCACTCATTTTGATGAATTGTGGAGCGACTTTTCTTTTGCGAATGATGTTTACGCTTTTCGCCAACTCAAAGTGAAAGCGGGTGTTATGACGGCAAAGGGCATATTGGATATTAATAAGCAACAATTATCAGGGCGCATGAATGTTGATTTAGCTTTGCGCACTGACAATATGGGTTTAGTGCCGTTGCAAATTGGTGGCACGACGGATAATCCAACCCTTTGGATGACCCGTTAAACCAACGCTTTAGCGAGCCGTTCTAGCGCGTTCTTGAGATTATCCATAGATGTTGCGAAAGACAGGCGTATGTAGCCCTCGCTACCAAATGCCGATCCTGGCACAACTGCCACGCCAGATTCCACCAAAAGATATTCAGACAAGGCGATATCGGTCGCTGAACTAATCGTACCGCGCAGATGTAGCTTGGCAATCACGGGACGCATATCAGGGAAGGCGTAGAAGGCTCCGCCAGCCATTAGGCATTTCACGCCAGGTATCTTGTTCAGCTCATTCACCACAAACACATGCCGTTCGCGGAAAGCTTTGATCATTGGTGCCAAGCAGTTTTGGTCGCCGTTCAACGCGGCTTCTGCTGCAACTTGCGAAATGGAAGTAGGGTTCGAGGTGCTTTGAGATTGCACGTTTTCCATTGCAGTGATGATGTGTTCGGGTCCCGCCGCGTAACCGATACGCCAACCCGTCATCGCATAAGCTTTTGACACGCCGTTCAACACCATGGTGCGCGCATACAAATCAGGGCATGCATCCAAAATATTGACAAATTTGCCATCGACCAGCGCGATGTGTTCGTACATATCATCGGTTGCGATCAGGATGTTCGGATGCTTGCGAAGCACCTCGCCTAACGCCTTCAAATCTTCCAGTGTATAAACTGCACCGGATGGATTACTCGGACTATTGATGACCACCATTTTAGTTCTTGTTGTGATTGCAGCGGTGAGTTGTGCTGGAGTCAACTTGAAGCCTTGCTGAATGTCAGCTTCCACGATCACCGGCTTGCCTTCAGCTATGATGACGATGTCTGGGTATGACACCCAATAGGGCGCGGTGATGATGACTTCATCTCCCGGATTGATGACCGCCAACGCGAGATTAAAAAAACTTTGTTTGCCACCACACGAAACTAAAATCTGTTTCGCCGTGTAGTCCAAACCGTTGTCGCGTTTGAATTTAGCAATTACAGCTTGCTTCAATGATGGTGTGCCACCCACGGCTGTGTATTTGGTGAAGCCCTTGTTGATCGCCGCGATCGCGGCATCTTTGATGTGTTGCGGCGTATCGAAATCCGGCTCGCCCGTACCTAGCCCGATAATGTCTTTACCTTCGGCTTTCAATTTAGCCGCACGCGCAGTCACGGCAAGGGTAGGGGAGGGTTTGATGGCTTGTACGCGTTTGGAAAGTTCCAAGATTAT
>CANFCA010000074.1 GCA_947445045.1 Gallionellaceae bacterium | reverse complement strand
TTCAATGTGCGTCCTTCAATCAGCACTTTGGTCACTTGACCCTGCTTGACCAGATTCAAGAATTCGGAATAATCCAGCGTTGCTTGAGAAGCTTGCTGTTGATGATTGTTAAATTGATTGAACACCGTCATCAGCACTAAAGCGACAACCATCCAAATTGCAATACTCTTAAAATTATTCACGATTACTCCTTAAACGGCTTGTCTGTACCAGCCGCATGCGTCCATTAGACTATGATTCATTAGATTGCTCAAGTTTTGTTGTTGCCAACAGGTATAACTCGCTACTACGATCCCGCGAAGCCTTAGGCTTGCGCGTGACCACTTTGGCAAAGCGGCTCTTCATCAGCTTGAGGAACTCCTCAAACCCGACCCCCTGAAACACTTTAACGAGAAAGCTGCCACCCGGCTTGAGATGTTCGAGCGCGAATTCCATCGCCAGTTCCGCAAGATGTATCGCACGCGCTAAATCGGCACTCTGTACGCCACTCATATTGGGTGCCATGTCGGAAATTACAAGACCCACATGCTTGCCTTGTAACAAGGCTTCCAATTGTTTCAGCACGACCTCTTCGCGAAAGTCACCCTGAATAAAATCCACGCCAGCCAATGGATCAAGCGGCAGTAAATCCAAGGCGATGACCTTACCACCACGCCCCACCTGACGCGCCGCCACTTGCGACCAACCACCTGGTGTCGCGCCGAGATCAACCACCACCATACCAGACTTGAGCAAATGATCCTTGGCATCAATCTCCAATAATTTGTAAGCAGCGCGGGAGCGATAGCCCTCTTTCTGAGCGAGATGCACAAAAGGGTCATTGATATGCTCTCGCATCCATTGTTTACTAGTCTTAGACGGCTTCATCTTGTGTGTGTGACCTCTCCACAACTACTGCGCTCACTGATACTGCGTCAAAAATTAGCTCGAAATCCTCATGTAGAGAAACAAAATTCCGGTTTCTCACTAATTTTTTCCTTGTTTCAGCTTCGCTCGCTACGTTGTGCAGAGGTCTAGTTAAGTTTGACTACCGCTCTCTAACTTCCTCGATACCTGTTAGAATCCGCGCCTTATTTTAAAGGCAATTTTTATGTTATCGCTTACCGTACCTGAACGACTCGCCCTTAAAGGGCGTGCCCATATATTGAAGCCCATTGTGATGGTCGGCAATGCTGGCCTAACCGAGTCAGTGATGAAAGAGATCGCTGAGAGCTTGAAACGTCACGAACTGATTAAAATTCGGGTGATGGGTGATGATCGTGAGTTGCGTGCAACCATGCTGGAACAAATTTGCACTGAACTGAACGCCGCACCTGTGCAACACATCGGGAAAATCTTGGTGATCTATCTACCTAACCCAGATGCAAATTTAATCGAAATTAAAAAAATGCCGCGCCACAAAGGTAAAAAGCCACTCACTAAAAAGCAGCTGGGCAGTCGCAGTTAAATATACTGAACCTCAACAACCTCATATTCGCGCAAACCTCCGGGAGCGCGAACTTCAGCTACATCTCCAACCGATTTCCCAATCAAAGCGCGAGCGATGGGTGAGCTGATCGAAATTTTACGGTGGCGAATATCGGCTTCGTCGTCGCCGACAATTTGATACGTCACCACATCTCCATCATTCACATCTTCCAACACGACAGTCGAACCAAACACACACCGCCCACCTGCATTGATGGTCTTAGGATCAATGATCTGCGCACTACTCAATTTGCCTTCCAAATCTTGGATGCGCCCCTCAACGAAACCTTGACGTTCTTTGGCAGCATCATATTCTGCATTCTCAGATAAGTCGCCCTGCGCACGCGCTTCAGCAATCGCAGCAATCACCGAAGGACGCTCAACCGTTTTCAAATTATGCAGCTCTTGGCGCAACTTTTCTGCGCCGAGGAGGGTTAAAGGAACGCTACTCATATTATTAAATCTTTCAAAAAATTATTTAATTAAACGTTGATGCAAACTTTGCAAATCGTAAACCTTGAGCCCGGTTAAATGTTGCATACCTGCACATGCGGCACGCGCACCAGCCAAAGTTGTGTAATAAGTAACACGGCCTTGCAACGCAGCATGGCGGATCGAATAGGAATCACGCATCACCGCTGGCTTGCTATCCACGGTATTGATGATTAGCTTAACTTCGCTGTTCTTGATCATATCGACGATGTGCGGCCTACCCTCTGCCACTTTATTAACCACCGTAACGGGTACGCCCGATGCAGAAATCACCAATGCCGTGCCTCGCGTCGCCAATATTGTAAAGCCCAAGTCATGCAGATTTTTAGCGACTTCTGCCGTACCCTGTTTATCTGCTTCCCGCACGCTGATAAACACCTTGCCTTCTTTAGGCAACTTAACACTCGCGGCCAATTGCGACTTAACAAAAGCTTCAGCAAACGTCTCACCAACCCCCATCACTTCACCTGTCGATTTCATTTCTGGTCCGAGAATGACATCTACGCCTGGGAATTTAATGAACGGGAACACCGCTTCTTTGACTGAATAGTATGGCGGTATCACTTCTTTGGTAATACCTTGTTGTGCTAACGACTGACCTGCCATGCAACGCGCCGCGATTTTCGCCAGCGGCACACCTGTTGCCTTAGACACAAAAGGTACAGTGCGCGAGGCACGCGGATTCACTTCCAACACATACACGGTATCACCCTGAATCGCGAACTGCACGTTCATCAAACCCACTACATTTAGTTCTTTAGCCATCGCGACCGTTTGACGACGCAATTCATTTTGCATGTCTGCCGACAAACTGAACGGTGGCAACGAACAGGCTGAGTCACCCGAATGCACGCCTGCTTCTTCGACGTGTTCCATGATGCCGCCAATGATGACTTGCGTGCCGTCGGACACCGCATCCACATCCACTTCAATGGCATCATTCAAGAAGCGATCCAGCAGAATAGGCATCCGCTCTGGATATGTCTTAGACATCTCTTCTGCATCACGCATGTAACGTTCGAGATCAACTTGCGCATGGATAATTTCCATAGCGCGACCGCCTAACACATTTGAAGGACGCATCACCAGCGGATAGCCAATCTCTGCTGCCCCCGCCACACCATCAGAGACATTGCTCGCAATGCGATTAGGCGGCTGCTTCAAATCTAACTTGCGCAACATCGCCTGGAAGCGCGCACGATCTTCCGCCATGTCTATCATGTCCGGTGTCGTACCAATAATTGGTACGCCGTTTTTCTCTAAGCCACGCGCAAGTTTCAACGGGGTCTGTCCGCCGTATTGCACAATCACACCTATCGGTTTTTCTACTGCCACCACTTCCAGCACATCTTCCAAAGTTAGTGGCTCAAAATACAAGCGATCGGAGGTGTCGTAATCTGTCGAAACCGTTTCAGGGTTGCAATTGACCATAATGGTCTCATAGCCATCCTCACGCATGGCTAGCGCCGCATGTACGCAACAATAGTCGAACTCGATGCCTTGCCCGATACGGTTAGGTCCACCGCCCAGTACCATAATTTTTTTCTTGTTGGTGGGCAGAGATTCACACTCTTCTTCGTAGGTGGAATACATATAAGCCGTGTCGGTCGAAAACTCGGCAGCGCAGGTATCC
Organism: Gallionellaceae bacterium; assembly: GCA_947445045.1. GTDB lineage: Bacteria > Pseudomonadota > Gammaproteobacteria > Burkholderiales > Gallionellaceae > Gallionella. Next base: position 2,507 of record CANFCA010000074.1, on the reverse strand, counting down.
ACGCGCTTATAGACCGGACGAACACCCAACACATGACGATAAGCGCGCACGGAGGCATCATCCGTATCCAACAACGCAGCAAGACGCGCATCGGCAAAACCACTGCGCTTCATCGTACGCATTTCGTCAGCACTTAGACTTTCAAGTGTACGTCCGGTCAAAGATTGCTCCTGACGAATCAAATCCTCAATCTGCACTAAAAACCAAGGATCAATTTTGCTGACTGCGAATACCTCGCCCACACTCATGCCGATGCGAAATGCATCACTCACCGCCCAGATACGCTCAGGCCCAGGACTACCCAGTTCAGCGCAAATTGCATCACGTTCAGTATATTTTTGATCCAGTCCATTCACGCCCACTTCCAGTCCGCGCAAAGCTTTTTGAAATGATTCTTGGAAAGTACGACCAATCGCCATCACCTCACCCACCGATTTCATTTGCGTGGTCAAACGATCATTGGCCTGCGGAAATTTTTCAAAAGCAAAACGCGGAATCTTGGTCACCACATAATCAATGCTCGGCTCGAACGAAGCAGGCGTGGCACCACCCGTGATGTCATTCTTCAATTCATCCAAGGTGTAGCCTACTGCTAATTTGGCTGCAACTTTTGCAATTGGGAAACCCGTCGCTTTTGAGGCTAATGCAGAAGAACGCGACACGCGCGGATTCATCTCAATCACCACCATACGCCCGTCATCCGGGTTGATAGAGAATTGCACGTTTGAGCCGCCGGTCTCTACGCCAATCTCACGTAATACTGCCAGCGAAGCATCGCGCATGATTTGATATTCTTTATCGGTCAGTGTTTGCGCGGGTGCGACGGTAATCGAATCACCCGTATGCACACCCATTGGATCAAGATTTTCGATTGAGCAGATGATGATGCAATTGTCATTGCGATCACGCACCACTTCCATCTCATATTCTTTCCAACCGAGCAGCGATTCTTCGATCAACAGCTCGCGTGTAGGCGAAGCTTCCAATCCGCGCTCGCAAATCTCAACGAATTCTTCGCGGTTATAAGCAATGCCGCCGCCGCTGCCGCCCATGGTGAAAGAAGGGCGAATGACTGTCGGGAAACCCATTACTTGCTGCACTTGGAACGCTTCTTCCATGCTGTGCGCAATGGCGGAACGTGCCGAAGCCAGACCGATGCGCGTCATCGCTTGCTTGAACTTCTCGCGATCTTCCGCCATGTCGATGGCATCGCGCGACGCACCTATCATCTCCACATTGTATTTTTCCAACACGCCGTGCTTGGCCAGATCGAGCGCACAGTTCAGCGCAGTCTGCCCACCCATAGTTGGCAAAATCGCATCAGGACGCTCTTTGGCAATAATCTTTTCAACAATCTGCCAAGTGATTGGTTCGATGTAAGTTGCGTCCGCCATATTCGGGTCGGTCATAATCGTGGCGGGGTTGGAGTTCACCAACACCACGCGATAACCCTCTTCACGCAATGCCTTACACGCTTGCGCGCCAGAGTAATCAAACTCGCATGCCTGACCGATGACGATAGGACCCGCGCCGATGATCAAAATGCTTTTTATGTCAGTACGCTTAGCCATTTACTTACCCATCATCGCAACGAAGCGATCAAACAAAGTATCCACATCATGCGGGCCAGGACTCGCCTCGGGATGCCCCTGGAAACAAAACGCAGGTTTATCGGTCAATTCAAAACCTTGCAATGTGCCATCGAACAACGAGATATGGGTAACACGCGCATTGGCTGGCAACGATGTCGCATCTACTGCAAAGCCGTGGTTCTGGCTGGTTATCATCACTCGATTAGTCTGCGTGTCTTGCACAGGATGATTGGCACCGCGATGACCGAACTTCATCTTTACAGTTTTCGCACCTACGGCTAAACCAAGTATCTGATGTCCCAAGCAGATGCCGAACAAGGGGATACCAACTTCTAAAAATTTCTTGGTCGCGTGAATCGAGTAATCGCAAGGCTCAGGGTCACCTGGACCATTCGACAAAAACACGCCATTTGGCTTCAACGCCAACACATCAGCAGCAGAAGTTTTGGCAGGCACCACAGTGATGCGGCAACCGCGTTCAGCGAGCATGCGCAATATATTGCGCTTCACGCCGAAGTCATACGCCACCACATGAAACTTTGCTTCAACCCTGTCGCGATAACCTGCGCCCAATTCCCATTCGCCTTGCGACCACTCATAAGCTTTATCGCAACTCACTACATGTGCCAAATCCATGCCAGCCAAACCAGCAAACCCTCGCGCTGCAGCCAAAGCGGCTTCTACGTTAACGCCCGTAGCAATACAGCCATTTTGCGCGCCTTTACTACGCAGAATGCGCGTCAATTTACGCGTATCAATGCCAGCAATGGCGACGACATTATTCGCCTTGAGATATTCGGGAAGAGATTGCGTGCTGCGGAAGTTGCTCACCGTCATCGACAAATCGCGTATCACCAAACCGCTAGCGAACACCTGTCGCGATTCCACGTCCTCTGTGTTCACGCCCACGTTACC
>CANFCA010000073.1 GCA_947445045.1 Gallionellaceae bacterium | reverse complement strand
GAACCCCTTCAACAATACCCTGTTCAAACTCGCCTTGGCGAAATGACGTTTCCATATCATGACAAATCGCTTCCCACGCTTGCTTACCTAGCTTATTGTCCACGCCGCGATCGGCCACAATCTCCACATCACGATCAGCCAATAGCAAATAAATCAACACACCATTGTTTTGCTCGGTATCCCATATCCGCAGCTGTGAAAAAACTTCGATAGCACGCTGTCTGGCAAATTTATTCGCCCACAAATCACGATTATCCAGCGAGGCTTCAACGGCAAAACATATTTGCCCCGCATGATGTTGCTCACCTTGCTTAATGGCCTGCTCGATATTATCTAGCGCGCTTTTGGACAGGCAGCGCTTCACTGCCGAACTACCCAGCCAAAAATGTTTGAGGAGTCGCTTCAGCTTCATAGTTACCATCCTCCTGACGCACCGCCACCACCAAACCCGCCCCCTCCACCGCCGCCCCAACTACTCCCACTGCCACCTCCGGTGAAAACATCGCCACCAAAGCCGCCTCGACCAGAACGAACGCTCCCTGCGTTGCGTGCTGTACCGCTGAGTAAAGATAAAACGAAGGCAACCACGCCAACTGCAACGGCACCAAACACAGGCATTAAAATCCACCAAGCTAAACCACCTGCGATTCCGCCAACTAAGCCCGCTGCGGGCAAACGACCTAACACCGTGCGCAACATTCCGCCAACCACCACAACCAATACAAAGGTGAGTACGATCATCGTCTCAAAATTAGGAGCTGACTTACTGCCCTGCTGCGCAACAGGTGCAGGTAAAGGCTCGCCACCCACCACTTGCATCATGGACTGCAACCCCGCTTCAATCCCAGCCGCAAAGTTGCCTTGCTTAAATAGCGGCGTAATCACCTCTGCGATGATGCGCTTTGCCGTTGCATCGTTGAGCGCACCTTCCAGCCCGTACCCGACCTCAATGCGCATCTTGCGATCATCTTTGGCAATGATGAGTAACGCACCGTCATCAACCTTTTTACGCCCCAGCTTCCATTGCTCCACCACACGCAAGCTATATTGCTCAATGGTTTCAGGCTGAGTGGTAGGCAGCATTAACACAGCAAGTTGTGCGCCTTTGGTCTTTTCAAACTCGGCTAACTGCGTATCGAGGGATTGAACTTGGCTACTATCTAACGTATTAGTTAAATCTGCCACATGCGCGGTCAGCGGCGGAACAGCGACTTCCGCCAACGCGACTTGAATAAAAAATAGCGCGAAGAATAAACCTCGCGCTAAATGAAGTTTCATGATTACTTAGTTAAGTTAGTTGTAGCAGCTGGCTTCGCGCCAAAATCAACTGTAGGCGCATGTGAAATTTCTTTCTCATTTTCCACCGTCAGCGAAGGCTTAACTTTGTAGCCGAATATCATTGCGGTGATGTTGGCAGGGAATGAACGCACCGCCACGTTGTATTCTTTCACCGAGGCGATGTAACGATTACGCGCCACAGTTACGCGATTTTCCGTGCCTTCCAATTGCGCCTGTAAATCACGGAAGCTGGCATCCGCTTTGAGCTGCGGATAATTTTCCGCCACCACCATCAAGCGGCTCAACGCAGAAGTGAGCTGACCTTGCGCAGCCTGAAACTTGGCAAACGCCGCTTCATCGTTGAGTAACTCTGGTGTCACTTGCATGCTACCCACCTTGGCGCGCGCTTCCGTCACCCCCAGCAGCACATCTTTCTCATGCTCGGCATAACCCTTCACCACATTGACCAAATTCGGTATCAAATCCGCACGACGTTGGTATTGATTCAACACCTCCGCCCAACTCGCTTTAATCTCCTCGTCGGCAGACTGAAAAGTGTTATAGCCACAGCCAGACAAACTCACCACCAGCATCAACATCAACATCACGAAAATATTACGCATCATTCTCTCCTTAACCCATTCAATAAAAACCACAAGCCTCACATAGAGTACGGCAAATTTTGAGATTTTTGCAATGGCTGCAATTGCATCACTTAAACCGCCTGCCCCGCTGCATACCCTGAGGCCCATGCCCACTGGAAGTTGTAGCCGCCTAACCACCCCGTGACATCCACCACTTCGCCAATAAAATACAGTCCCGGCACGTCGTTGCATTCCATGGTTTTAGAAGATAGCGCACGAGTGTCGATGCCGCCGCAGGTAACTTCGGCTTTAGCGTAGCCCATCGTGCCTGATGGCGTGACTTGCCAATCGTGCAGCGCGGCAACGATTTGTTTGCGCTGTTTATCGTTGTATTGATTGAGCGGTTTGTTTTCAATCTTCGTGGTCTCAGCCAATTGCGCGCACCACACATCGGCGAAGCTTTTGGCAAACCACGTGGTGAGGAAATTACTCAGCAGTTTTTTGCTGACTTTATTTTCGGTCAACACAGCTTCCATATCGGCATCCGGCAGCATATTGATGTGCAACGGTGTACCGTGTTGCCAATACGATGAGGCTTGCAAGATAGCTGGGCCACTCAAGCCGCGATGGGTAACCAGCACGTTTTCTCGAAACGATTGTTTACCTGCGCTGACGATGGCATCAAATGAAACGCCGGTTAACTCGGAGTAAGGCTTCCAATCATCAGGCGCAAATGTCAGCGGAACTAATCCCGCTTTGAGCTTGGTGATAGGTATGCCGAACTGTTCTGCAACATGGTAACCATAAGGGGTCGCGCCCGTTTTGGGGATGGACAAACCACCCGTGGCAATGACCAATGACACAGCCTCAAATTCGCCGCGCGAGGTGGTGACGTAAAACTTGGCCTTCTTGCCCAAGCCTTGTTCGCCGGTGTAAGGCGTATGTTTGATTTCCTCGACTTCGCAGCTCATAAAACGCTTCACCCCTGCCGCCTCACATTCACTGCGCAACATGGCGATCACCGCTTCGGATTCTTCATCACAGAATAATTGGCCCAAGGTTTTTTCATGAAAGCCGATGCTGTGTTTTTGCAGCAGTGCGATGAAGTCGTTCGGTGTGTAACGCGCCAATGCCGAGCGACAAAAACTCGGATTCTCGGAAATAAAATTTTCAGGTTTGGTGTTGATATTGGTGAAGTTACACCGCCCGCCACCTGAGATACGAATTTTTTCCGCAAGCTTTTTTGAGTGGTCGAGCAACACCACTGAACGACCGCGCTGCCCAGCCTGCAACGCGCACATCATGCCTGCTGCGCCTGAGCCGATTATGATTACATCTATTTTCATCTTAATAATTCCATAGTGACTTGATTTTGACATTGGCCTGTTTTTTCAAACAAACTGATATTTTGTAGCGTGGTTTGCGCAATGCTGGTCAACGCTTCTTGGGTAAAAAATCCCTGATGCCCTGTAATCAGCACATTGGGAAAAGTTAGCAGACGCTCGAACATATCATCTTGGATCACCTGATTGGATAAATCCTGAAAGAACAGATCGCCTTCCTGCTCATACACATCCAAACCCAGATAGCCAATCTTGCATGACTTCAGACCCGCAATCACCGCTGGTGTATCTATCACGCCGCCACGGCTGGTGTTAATGAGCATCACACCACGCTTCATTTGCGCCACTGCCGCCGCGTTAATCAGATGTAGCGATTGTTTATTAAGAGGACTATGTAGCGTTATAATGTCGCTGGCTGCGTAGAGTTGTTGCAACGACACATACTCCACACCGAGGCTGATACATTCAGAACTGGGTTGCGGATCATACGCGATTAGCCGGCAACCAAAGCCATGCAGAATTCCGGCCACAGCAGCGCCTATTCTTCCCGTACCGATGATACCGACGGTCTTGCCGCGTAATTCAAAACCCAGCAATCCTTCCAGTGCAAAGTTTCCATCACGCACGCGATTATAAGCACGAGGAATCTTACGATTCAGCGCCATCATCAAAGCCACACTATGCTCTGCCACAGAGTGTGGCGAATAGGCGGGTACACGCACAACCTTCAAACCCAAGTCGGTAGCGGCTTGCACATCCACATTATTGAAACCCGCACAGCGCAGAGCGATCAAACGCGTGCCTTGTTCGGCGAGGTTAGTCAACACCGCTGCGTTCAAAGTATCGTTGACGAATACGCACACGGTAGGAAAACCCGCCACCATTCGCCAAGTTTCTTCATTCAAGTGCGCATCAAAAAAGGTCAATTCGTGAGCAAATTCTCGATTGGCTTCAGCCAGAAATTTCCGATCATAAGATTGCGTGCTGCAAACGGCGATTTTCATTGGCTAGTCCTCGAATACTTGGCAACAAAAGCTAACAAGGCATCACGATACTCCAACCAAGCAATGGTGCCGCTATTGTTATGCTCACCCCCTTCAATGAGTAACAGTGATTTAGGATGCGGCGCGACAGCGTAAAGATGTTGTGCCATCTCGACGGGCACTTTTTTATCCCACGTGCCATGTATCATTAACAATGGAATTTTCAGTTGCTTGATTTTTTCGATAGTATCGAAACGCTGGTTAAGTAGTAAACCCACAGGTAAAAATCCGTATTCTATTTCACCCATCGCTTGCATCGAAGTAAACGTGCTTTCGGTAACCACAGCTGCTGCTTCTGGGTGATGGGTGGCTAGGTCAACCGCTATCGAACCTCCCAAAGAGTGACCGTAAATAAAGACTTGAGTAGGTTTTATGTTGCGTACTTTAAGTAGGTATTGCCAAGACGCTTCGGCATCTTGATAGGCATTCGCTTCACTCGGCTTGCCTGTGCTTTTACCAAAGCCTCGATAATCCACAAGCAATACGTTGTAGCCTAAATTATGTAAACGCAAGGTGTGTTCAAGATTATTGGCAATATTGCGATAGTTGCCATGCAAATACAGAAAAGTCACTGCATCCATTTTATCGGAAGGTATCCACCAGCCATGTAACTCTGCCTTCTCTGCGCCCTCACCTACTACGATGCGCAAGTCTTCAAACTTCATCCCCAAGCGGTCTGGGGTAGTTTGAAAAATCGGTGATGGTAAGAATACGATCTGCTTTTGCATTGCCCACATATAGGCGCAAGCTGCCACATATAGCATTGCTATAACGCCCAATCCACGGGCCATACGGCGCGTCCAGTTGGTGCGCTTCATACAATATTGTCTAATTTATTCCACAAGCACGCATGTTTGCTGGTCTTGTCGAGGTCGATCATTTGCTGCGCATGCGCCGCTAATTCAGCCTCACTAGGTTGTAGCACGCGCAACTGAGGACGCGACCCATCGGTATTAAATACGGCTGCTTTGCGTATAACAGGGGTGTCATCATCTCCGAGAAAACTATGCTGACCGCGTGTCATTGCAAAATAAGCTTCAGCAAGGAGTTCAGTATCCAGCAACGCGCCGTGCAACGTGCGATGCGTATTGTCGATTTCATAACGACTGCACAGCGCGTCCAAGCTATTTTTTTTGCCCGGATGCATTTCACGCGCTAACTTCAGGGTATCTATCACCTCGTTTTGCAAAGCTGGCAGACCCAATAAACTCAGCTCATGGTTTAAGAAACCCATATCAAATGGCGCGTTGTGAATAATCAATTCAGCGCCAGCAATAAATTCCAAAAAGCTCGTGGCAATGTCAGCAAACTTTGCTTCGTTTTGCAAACGTTCGTAGGTCAGACCGTGCACTGCTGCTGCCCCCGCATCAATTTCGCGTTCAGGATTGAGATAACGATGAAAACGACGCAGTGAAATCTTTCTGCCATCCAATTCAATCGCAGCCAGCTCAATCACGCGATGCCCTTGCTGCGGGCTGAGACCGGTGGTTTCCGTATCCAATACTATTCTACGCATGACTTTTCTCCGCGCTCTGCAACACAGTTTCCACACCCAAATTTGCCAACGCATCGGCGCGTTCGTTGCCTTCGTGCCCCGCGTGTCCTTTAACCCAAATCCATTCGATGTCGTGCTGTACGACTAGCGCATCTAACCTGCGCCACAAGTCCTCATTCTTCACGGGTTTTTTGTCGGCGGTTTTCCAGCCGCGCTTTTTCCAATTTTCCATCCACTCGGTAATGCCTTGCAGCACGTATTTGGAGTCCGTGTGTAACTTGACGTGGCAGTGTCGTTTCAATGCTTCCAAAGCCGAAATTGCACCCATCAATTCCATACGATTATTGGTGGTGTGTGGATCCCCGCCAAACAACTCGCGTTCCACGCCT
>CANFCA010000072.1 GCA_947445045.1 Gallionellaceae bacterium | reverse complement strand
GGCGAATTTCTCCGCATACAGGCGGCGATTTTCTGCGACATGTGTCTCGTCATTCCATGCTGCAATGCTGGCGGCTTGGATGACAGGGTTCATTGCCGAGCCGTGATAAGTGCGATACAGCGCGAATTTTGCTATGACTGCGGCATCGCCTGCAACAAAGCCAGAGCGCATTCCAGGTACATTGGAGCGTTTTGATAAGCTGGAGAACACCACCAGATTTTTATAATCACTGCGACCTAATTGCTGTGCAGCTTGCAAAGCGCCTAGTGGTTTTGTTTTAAAATAAATTTCCGAATAACACTCGTCGGACGCGATGATAAAACCATAGCGGTCGGACATCTCGAACAAGGTTTTCCATTCACTCAAAGGCATTACGCTGCCACTTGGATTTCCCGGTGAGCACACGTATATCAATTGCGTGCGTTGCCAAACTGCTTCGGGTAGCTGTGTGAAATTTAACGCGAAATGATCTTCCGGTAAGGTGTTGAGAAAGTAGGGCGTTGCACCAGCCAAGAAAGCTGCACCTTCATAAATTTGGTAAAACGGGTTGGGGCACACCACGGCTGGATCATGTTTGCTGCGATCAATCACCGCTTGGGCAAAGGCAAATAACGCCTCGCGGCTACCGTTAATCGGCAACACTTGGGTCTTGGCATCGGGAACAGGTACATCAAAACGCGTGGCGATCCAGTTGGCAATGGTGTTGCGCAATGCGTCACTGCCAGCGGTTGTGGGATAATTCGCCAGTCCGTCGAGGTTGGCAATCAACGCGTCTTTGATGAATTTCGGTGTGGCATGTTTGGGTTCGCCAATAGATAAGCTAATTTGACGCAACGCAGGGTTAGGCTGGACATCGCGAAACAGCGCGGCAAGTTTTTGGAACGGGTAGGGCTGGAGTCGATTCAAATCAGGATTCATTTACTATCTCAATGGCACGCAAAAATCAGCGCGCATTATAAGGGTCGGCTTAGTGTCATCAAAACAAAATGTAATGCCGATAGTCGGAATTTTGAGCGGCGCACTGGTATGGGGACTGATCTGGTATCCCTATCGCATGTTGCAGGATATGGGTTTGGCGGGCGTATTCTCCGCGATGATCAGTTATTTGCTGGCGTTGTTGTGCGGCACGTTCATGTTGCCACGCACTATGCAATCACTAAAACATGCCGGATGGTGGACGGTAGGCTTGGTATTTAGCGCAGGATGGTCAAATTTAGGCTACGTCCTTGCCATGTTGCACGGCGAAGTGATGCGCGTTCTGCTGCTGTTTTATCTCGCGCCACTGTGGACGATTTTATTCTCCTATTGGTTGCTCGGTGAACGGCTCAATCGCTATGGCTATGCGGTGATGGCGTTATCCTTATGTGGTGCAGCCACCATGTTATGGCAGCCACGACACGGCCTGCCATATCCGCAAAATTTTTCTGAATGGATAGGCTTGTCGGCAGGGATGAGCTTCGCGTTATCCAACGTGCTATCGCGTCGCTCCGCCAATTTGAATATTGAGGCAAAATCCTTCAGTGTGTTGCTGGGCACAGCGTTGCTTACCGTACCCTTCTTGCTTTGGCAAGACGGGTTATCCAACCAATGGCAAATGTTGAATGCACAAGCCTGGCTGATACTCGCGCTAATCGGCATAGCCCTGAGTGCCACCAGCTACGCGGTGCAATACGGTGTGACGCATCTGCACTCAAACCGCGCCATGTTGCTATTTTTGTTTGAGCTAGTCGTCGCGGCAATCTCGTCTTATTTTTTGGCGGGAGAAGCGATGGAGCTACGAGATTGGATAGGCGCGACGCTGATTGTTTCGGCTAGCTTGTTGTCGGGGAAGTTGCATGCGGAAGAAATAGGTTAAAGCTGCAAACAGTCCGAGCTGAGCTTACTTGCATTAAATGCGTTCGTGTATATACTATCCGTACTCACATATTGGAGTATTCAATTATGCGTACAGCAAAAGTTTTCAGGAGCGGAAATTCACAAGCGGTGAGAATTCCGGTGGAGTTCCAATTTGATACTGACGAGGTGGAAATTTTTCGCCGAGATGATGAGTTGGTACTGCGGAAAAAAGCCAAGTCGCTAGCGCAAGCATTTCATCTGCTTACCTCACTGCCAGACGATTTTCTGGCGGAGCGCATTGACGAATTGCCACAAGCGCGCGCGGGTTTGTAAGCTATGCCGCGTTACCTGCTCGACACTAACATTTGCATCTACATCAAAAACCACCGTCCGCCTGAAGTGTTGGCGCGCTTCTCAAAACTACCGCACGGTAAAGTCGCCATGTCGGCCATCACTTACGGTGAGCTATGTTTTGGTGCGAAGAAAAGCTCGAAGCCAAAAGAATCACAGCATATTTTGGAACAACTCACTGCACTGATTCCGGTATTGCCATTGGGTGAAAGCACCTCCATGCAATACGGAAAAATTCGTCAACACCTGCAAGCCAGCGGCAAACCCATCGGCAACAACGACCTGTGGATTGCCTCTTACGCACTTGCCAACAAACTCATTCTGGTTACCAATAACGTGGCAGAGTTTGAACGTGTACCGGGGTTGCGTATTGAAAACTGGGTGGGTAAATAGCCGTTCGTTACGCAGACACTGCAACGGTTATACAAAATTAGAGTTTTACTCAGTAGCAGGTTTCGACTGTACGTTCAGTGTCATATTTTCTTTATTGACTTACAAAATGCGTTAACTTAGTAAGTTAATTACTGCGCCGCCAAGACTGAAATATGCCCAGCTCCGCCGGAATTGGCACGCGGTCGGATGATGATTTCCACGTCTTGATTGAGCGCCGTCAAGAATTCCATAAGGCGTTCGACTGAGAACTGATCGAGCCGGTAGTTTTTCAGGGCTGACACTTTGGGTTGCTGGATTACAAGCAACTCAGCGATTTCTCGCTGTTTCAGTTTGCGGCTTTTCAGCAATTCATTTACGGCCAGAGCTAGGCGAGTCTTGGTCTGACGTTCGGCAGAATCCGCATAGCCTAGGTCAGCAAAAACGTTGGTGCTACCGCGGGTAATTGTGCTCATGGTTTGATACTCCTTTCATAATCCGCTTGGGCGCGTTTAAGGCGCTCGGCAATCAGGTTTACATCTTCCAGCGGGGTCTTGATGCCGGTCTTCGATTTCTTCTGGAAGGCATGAAGAACGTATACCACTTCCTCAAAGCGAACGGTATAGACTGTTCGGAATGTATCGCCTCGATGATCCTCAACAATCTCGAAAATCCCAGGCCCTTCGCCTTTCCATGGTTTGGCTTTTGGATGCTTGGCACCAAGCTGCGCCAAGCCCAGCGCATAGCCCATTTCGTCCTGCACATCAGGGGGAAAGGCCAAGTAGTCCTTTTTTGCCGATGCCACCCAATGCAGGGGTTTTTCACGCGAAAGGCCAATGCAGGGGTTTTTCACGCGAAAGGCTGGGAGGAATGCGAACCATATATATTTATACCAAGATAGATATATAACGTCAAGTGGTTGATGTTGGAGTTGATGTTGGATTAATAGCTGCTGCATGAAGCCACGACACTTTGAAATTTCATTGCACGTCAACGGACAGTCGCGAAGGACCGTTCATGGCACTTTGTTACGATTCGTTCTCGCATATTACCTGCAACAAAGCGGGCACTGAATAATTTTGTGGTGCAACATAATCAGTATGTAAAAAACTGACGGTGGCAACCTTCGGTAGTCGATGCACGCATCCTCTGGGCCATGCTTGCAAAAGGAGAGCACTACGATGAATCGGCATGGCAACGACACCCCATGAACCAAACTCTATCAATCGGAAACCAATAACATAAGTAATTCATGATTTGCTGCTCAATGCGATAGAAAGACGAGGTCAGACCAAACGAGAGAAAAACCCGGCTATTCTGTTGGCGAGCATTCCACCGCATAAGGTTGATCACCGTAGCGGCGCTTCGCCGGTTTTCGAATGGGGTTCTCTCGTGCGGCTTATATCGTGGCCAGCGCATATTATCCCTGCGCAACAAGGCCGTTTGCAGAGACGCAGTCCGTTCCTTGAATTGACTCGCAGCCGCAGCAATATACAGAGAAACGCTATGAAACAATCAACTGGACCACCACAGAATACAAGATGCCCGCTAGCGCGGGCATCACAAACAATTCAATCTTGACTTTCTAAGGAAGTCCTTGCAAACAGAATAGGCACAAAACTGCCCCTCGGAAGAGTAATTCTATACTCAAGCCACCGTCACCGCTTTATCCAAATACACATCCTGAATCGCATTCAATAACGCCACGCCATCCTGCATCGGTTTTTGAAATGCTTTGCGCCCTGAAATCAGCCCCATGCCGCCAGCGCGCTTGTTGATGACGGCGGTGCGCACGGCTTGATGCAAATCATCCTTGCCCGATTCACCACCTGAGTTAATCATGCCGACGCGTCCCATGTAGCAGTTCGCCACTTGATAACGAACGAGGTCGATGGGGTGATCGGTGGTGAGCTCGCTATACACTTTTTGGCTGGTTTTGCCGAATTTTATGGCGTTGTATCCACCATTATTTTCGGCCATTTTTTGTTTGACGATGTCGGCATTGATGGTGACGGCGAGGTGATTAGCTTGCCCGGTAAGATCGGCGGCGACGTGATAATCCTTATCGTTCGTCTTGAAGGCGGGGTTGCGCAAATAAGCCCATAACACGGTTGCCATGCCGAGTTCGTGCGCATGTTCAAACGCTTCGGAGACTTCTTGAATTTGTCTGCGTGAATGTTCCGAACCATAGAACACGGTTGCGCCCACTGCCACTGCACCCATGTCGAACGCTTGATCGACGCTGGCAAATATCGTCTGGTCGTAAATGTTGGGATAGGTGAGCATTTCGTTATGGTTGATTTTTACGACGAACGGAATTTTGTGGGCATAACGGCGCGCCACTGAACCCAGCACGCCAAGCGTAGATGCTACGCCGTTGCAGCCACCTTCGATGGCGAGTTTAACGATGTTCTCCGGGTCGAAATACATTGGGTTGGGCGCGAACGATGCGCCACCGGAATGCTCCACGCCTTGATCGACAGGCAGTAGCGAAAGATAGCCCGTGTTAGCCAAGCGCCCCTGCCCATACAAGGCTTGCAGGCTGCGCAGCACGCCGACTTTGCGGTCTTTCATTGCCACCACGCGATCAATATAATCCGCGCCTGGCAAGTGCAGCGATTCTTTCGGAATACCTATGCAGCGATGGCTCAATAGTTGTTCAGCTTCGTCACCCAATAATTGCACGATATTAGTCATGATCTCGCTCCTTGTGATTGCAATGAAAGATTCATCCTACTCTAATAGCGGCACAAGAAATATAGCCTGCATGTGTATAATTTCACGCAATCCAAATACACTTTTCGACACAATATGACCACTCACACTAACAAGTTAATCATCGGTACGCCACTTAGCACCTCCGCCACTCGTGTGATGTTGTTGGGCAGCGGTGAATTGGGCAAAGAAGTCATCATCGCGCTGCAACGTTTTGGTGTAGAAACTATTGCCGTGGATCGATATGCCAATGCACCTGGACATCAAGTGGCGCATCGTTCACATGTGATTAACATGGCAGATGGCGCGGCATTACGCGCTCTGATTGAACTAGAAAAACCACACATCATCGTGCCGGAAATCGAGGCGATTGCGACTGAGATGTTGGAGCAGATCGAGAGTGAAGGGCTAGCGCGCGTCATTCCTACCGCACGTGCAGCGCGCCTGACGATGAACCGCGAAGGCATACGCCGTTTGGCTGCCGAGACATTGGGCTTGCCCACTTCGCCGTATCGTTTTGCCGATAGCCTGGCAGAAATGCGTGCCGCAATAGCGCACATCGGCTACCCGTGCATCATCAAACCCGTGATGTCATCGTCTGGTAAGGGACAATCTAAAGTTGATAACGCCGCTGAGGTGGATGCAGCTTGGAGCTATGCTGCCAGTGGCAGTCGCGTGAATCAGGGCCGAGTGATTGTCGAGGGGGTGGTTCATTTCGATTACGAAATCACGCAACTCACGGTGCGCGCAATCGGCGCAGATGGCAACGCTGAAACGCGTTTCTGTGAACCTATCGGCCATGTGCAGGTGCAGGGTGACTATGTGGAAAGCTGGCAGCCACAAGCCATGTCGGCACTGGCTTTGCAACGCTCACGCGAAAT
>CANFCA010000071.1 GCA_947445045.1 Gallionellaceae bacterium | reverse complement strand
TCTAAAATATCCTTAATTCGGATCTGAATCAGTCCTAACTTTCACACTCCCATTTCATGCTGCATTGAATGGATCTTTTTAGCGACAACTTCCACGAAAGGTAGTTGGACTTTGCGAAATGCCTGCCGAGAAGAAGTCATTCAGCGCAAAAAATCAAACTGCCCGACTGCGAAATTCTGTCTGCGCTTAGCATTAGCGCAAACAATGTGTCGCGTTATCGTGTATATCAGCGCCGTTTACGGCTAAGCTCTCTTTATTGGTCTGCCGCCTTTAGCGCCATTGGAACGGGCAGCGGCAGCTTTTGTTGGCGAAGTCACCGATCCTCCTCGCCTAGCTAATTCCTGCATCCATGCCTTACTGCCAAAAATACCGATGATCAAGGCAGGAATGCTCAAATCAGCATCGAGTTTTTCCCAGTGCAAACCGAATCCACTACCTAGCACCTCTACATCAGCTAGCTCGCTATCAGTTGCGCCAGTTAAGCCTTGAGCCATATCCACAGGAAACATAAACGTGCAGCCGTTGGTTAATTCCACAACGAACTTACGGCGTGCGCGACTATATCTTGCAGTTTTTGCGCGTGGCTCACCAAGCGCAGCTAATCCAGCCTGTTTAGCCTGTTTGAATTGCGTTTCGAAATCGATGTTATTAACCATGGATTTTCTCCCATTCTTTAAGCAGAGTTTTTTGATGATCTATCACGGTATTCAAAATAAACCTCGCTTCTTGTTTTGATAAGCCAATTACTAAAACCAATCGAGCTTATTAATTGACACCTTAGCTTCGCCGTCACCTTTGAATACATGAATGTGAGGCGGATCATGATCATCTGGCCAGATGATGAAACGAAATCCGTTGATGTATAGAATAGTTGGCATTCTGGGATTATACCCTTCCGCTTGGGTTATTCATGTCAATTGAGCATGCCTATTTTATTTGATCTCCAACATGAATTCTCATTGATGGGGTTGCCATAAAGCGGACTGATGGCAATGTCGGCAGTGAACCTAATTAGAGTTCAGATGTTGCCAATCACTAGTTCGTCACGATTTTTGAACACCTAGGTAACGGTAATTATCTCCTGCAATCACTCCAAGTTAATTACTGGAGGGAAATAGCCTGCATTTCTCCAGATGGATGGTGAAATACAAAGAAATATTCCGCTGAATAATTAACTCAACCGGATCAATCTATTTTTACGTTCCATCATCACTAACGAAAAAATGCCCAACGCTACTGCAAACCACAGTGTAGCTAGGCGAATTATGACAGTCGCTGCAACAGCTTGCGGTTGAGCGACATTATTCATCATGAGCAATGTGACCATGGTGGCTTCCGTTCCACCAAGACCTCCTGGCAAAAAACTAATTGCACCAACTAGCATGGAAAAGGCGTAGATGAATAGCGCAACCTGAAGTGATATGTCACTGCCGAGGGTATGCATGATGTAGTAAAAAGCCACGCCTTCCGCCCCCCACGCCACCAGCCCCAACACAATGCTAAACAGCAAAATGGGAAATCTAAAACAACGCCCGGAATGCAGCACAATCTCAATGCTGTGGACTGCTAGCTCACCCAATCGACCTGGTAACCGCCTCTGCACAAACGATTCCAGCATTTTTAACCATCGAGTTTGTTGAAGTACCACCAGTACTACTAAAATTAATCCTGCCAAAATCGCCACGATTACCTGCGCTTGTGGATATACCCACAAGCCTATGGAAACGAGCAACAGCATACTAATGAGATTGGAAAAATGTTCCGAGAAAAAAGCCGCTAGACTCTCAGGATAAGTCACGCCGTGATGCTTGAGGAACACGCTGCGAATGGCTTCACCTGCTTTGCCTGGAAGTATAGTCAGACCGAATCCAGCAATGTAAATGCGTAAGCTTTCTTGGCTATGAATTTGATGCCCAAGCAAGGCAAGAAATTTTTGCCAGCGCGCAAAGCGCAATCCGTAGTTAATTAACGAAAGTGTAAGCGCGATGATTGTGCCAACGAAGCCAACGCGGGCAATCGCTACGAGCACCTCTCGCCAACCACCCCACAGAGAAAATGCCAAATAGCCTATCGCACTTAACAACACAGTCAACAACAGCGCGCGAAAACGCCAGCCACTCAGAATAGTGCTGTTCATGCGATCAACAGTATCGTTGCAATCAACCACGCCCCTACCACAATGAATAAATGAGGATCGCGTACTAAATCATGCGAAGGATCTCCACCACGACTTTGGTGGTGTAACAAGTAAATATAGCGAAATACCCCATACATAACAAAAGGTACCGTGTAAATTAGATTGGCAGTGCCATGGATACGCATCGTGTCGGCATTCATAGTGTACAAGCTGTAACTCATGATCAGCCCAGCGGCGGTTACACCTATCATCTTGTCCAGCAGCACAGGGCTATAATGCTCCAACACTTTGCGATGTGCAGCTTTATCATCAGTCAGGGCAATGATTTCCGCACGGCGTTTGGTAAAACCGAGAAACAGTGTCACCATCAATCCGCACAGCAGCAACCACTGCGAAGGCGGAATTCCAATTCCCAGCGTCCCAGCGAGAATGCGTAACATGAAACCCGTAGCGATAATGAACACATCCAGAATCACTACATGCTTTAGCCGTAGCGAATAAGCAATGTTCATTAACGCATAACCAACCAAGATAATTAGTACCCTCAGCGATACGCTGTATGCCAATCCCATACCGATTACGCCCAACAAAGCAGCAAGCGCGAACGCTGCAGGAACGGACACTAGTCCTGCAGCCAATGGGCGCTTACATTTTTTGGGATGCTGCTTATCCTGTTCTATATCAATTATGTCGTTTAATGTGTAAATCGCACTGGATAGAATACAAAATGCAGTAAATACCATCACCGCGTTGGTGACCAGATTAGCATCACTCCAAGCATGACCGAATAGCAGACCAGTAAATACGAAAGCATTCTTCACCCACTGGTAAGGGCGCATTAAGCGTAATAGATCGAATAGATTTTTCATCTTTATAATTTGGGAAATCGTCGATAATAGGGGTGGTCGGCAAAAGACATTAGTTCTTTATCGCCTCGGCTATCGCCGTAAGCATATAAAATGTAGTGTTCTCTACTCTCCAG
Source organism: Gallionellaceae bacterium (assembly GCA_947445045.1). Taxonomy (GTDB): domain Bacteria; phylum Pseudomonadota; class Gammaproteobacteria; order Burkholderiales; family Gallionellaceae; genus Gallionella. Next base: position 3,039 of record CANFCA010000071.1, on the reverse strand, counting down.
CAATCCCTCAAGTCGTCTCACCTTCTCGCTACCGAAACAATTTCCACCAGACAAATTGCCCGTAATACTTCCATCTTTTCGCATATCCAGATGCGTAGCAATCACATCATCAAAACCCGCATTGATTGCCCAATGGTGCACGTAAAGCGCTAACGATGCACTGATGACCACACAACGATGTCTCTGCTCCTTATGCCATTTGAAGCGTTGCATGGCTTCAGGGCGAAGTAGTTTCGGCAAAACAAGCAACGAAAACTGCTCAGCCTTGAGCTTCAACTCGACAATTCTCATGTCTGCCAAAAAACGAGTAAACACTCGTTCCTTCGCGATGTCGTTGCGTATCAGACCCAACCCATAGCCTAATAGCGTTGGCGCAAGCATGAATAGGTGACGAATAAACACAGACCATCCAACAACATGAAGCAAAAATGGGAACATCGTATCGCGCCGCGTCAACGTGCCATCAAAATCGAATGCTGCCACGACTGGTTTATCCGTTCGCTTTTCGCTCACAACTTCATCCGTTTGAAAATCGGTTCTGGGATATGTTTGATAATTAGCATGATGTAACGCCAAAACCACGGAAGGTAAACTATATCTGCTGATTTGTTCAACGAACTTACAATGCACTCGCCTATAGAATGAGGTGAAGCAACTAAAAACAATCCAGGCAATCCATACGTCATCCCGGTATCTACAAACCCAGGCTTAATAGTGATGACTCTCACGCCATTAGCGCACAACCGATTACGCAAACCTTGCAAATACAAGCTGAGTGCGCCTTTTGCAGCGCCATACACATAGTTGCTTTGCCTGCCTCTGTCACCGGCTACCGAAGCTATACCTATAATAAATCCACTTTTTTTCTGTTCGAAATAATTCGCACAGATGTTAAGAATAGAAACCGCACCAGTGAAATTAATGGCTATGACTTTTGCACCAACGGAGAAATCTCTCGCCGCCACTTGGTCGCCGAGATAACCAAAAGCTAACACCACACCAGAAAGATTGGGCATGACAGCTACTATGGATTTGAAGAATGTGTCGTGTGTCTCCGTTGCCTCCGCATCAAATAACCCGAAATGTACTTCAACCCCAAAGCGCAATCGCAAGTCAGTTGAGATGCGCCGCAATTCATCTTCGTCTCGTGAAGCCAGATACAACGAATCGCCTCGCGAGGCAAAAGAAACAGCGGTGGCACGTGCGATGGCTGAAGTTGCGCCTAAAATTAAAACTGCTTCGTTCATGCTGCTTCGCTCCCAATACCTAAACGCCGCGACAAACTGGAGCTAAACTTGTTATTCGGATCAACTACATTTTTTATTTTGAGCCACTCTTCATAATGTGGATACATGGAGCGAAACGAATCGGCAGAAAGCCGCGCATCTTTGGCGAGATACACCCGCCCACCATGCCGAAGAACGATTTCATCTAACTCGTTTAACAACACAAACAAGCCTTCATCGCGAATCGGCAAATCTAGTGCAAGGGTATAACCCGCCATTGGAAACGATAGCAATCCCCTACCTTCTGCGCCCAATCTTTTCAACACAGCAAGAAAGGACGGACGACGACTATCGGATAATTTTTGCAACAGTGCTTTAATACCCTCAAATGCCGTGCTATCAGGAATCACACATTGATACTGCACAAAGCCACGTTTGCCATACATGCGATTCCAATGACTGATCGTATCTAGCGGATAAAAATATGGGTCATAGCCACTCAGAAATGGTGCGCGTTTTCCGCCTACCCGCTGGTAATACAGTGCATTGAATGTGGCGATACTCAACTGGCTCAACATCCAAGAAGGGAAATCAAATGGAATAGAGCGATTACTTTTAGGTTTGCTAATGCTATGAAAGTTATTTGGCAACTCATCTTTCAACGCATGATGTCCACACATCACCACGCCTCTACCTAGCCGCGCACCACGGGCCATACTATCTATCCACGCAACACTGTAACGATCATCAATCGTCTCATCCTGCATCAAACTAAACATCTGCTCTAAATTTTCAGCAGTATGATTTTGCACCTCCACATACCCACTTTGTATCGGGATAAGCTTGAGCGTTACTTCACCGATGATGCCCGTCAGGCCCATGCCGCCAACCGTCGCACAAAATAGCTCTGCGTTTTCGGAAGGTGAACAGCTCGTACGAACACCATCCGCCAAAATCATTTCAATGCTAAGAACGTGTTCACCGAACGAACCTTCATGATGATGATTTTTGCCATGCACGTCTGCCGCAACACAACCACCTAGAGAAACAAATTTTGTACCGGGGGTAACAGGTAAAAACCAGCCCTTGGAAACAATTATTGGCAAAATTTCTGCAATGGTAACACCTGCCTCAGCCCGTAAAGTTCCTTGCTCCAAATCGAATTCCAGCAAGCGGTTAATCCGCTCTGTCAAAAGTATTCGTCCATTTTCGTTGAGTGCAGCATCTCCATAACTGCGCCCTTGGCCTCTGGCAATTTGGCTGGATGCAGTGGAACTCAGATCGGCGTAACGCTCAGGGCGCTCCAATTTACAGGAATACACTGGGTAACGACCCCAGCTAGAGAGGTTAGTAATGAGCGAAGGCATAAGTAAGCGTTGTATTGATAAGTAATTAAACTATGTTCGCCCGAAACTTACGCTAGACGAGGAATACTTAATTCCACCATACTGAATCAACAAGTTTTCCAAAGCTATTGAATTTTCATAAGTTGGAGAAATTGCGAACAGATCATATCGACGACGCGCAATATCATAGCTACCCAAACCCAAAAACTTCCTTAAAGAAGTTCTGAATTCACTTTCTTTCAAAAAGGGAACTAAAAATACCTTGTAATTTGCAGACTGAATGTATGAGACTAAAACTTTACATTGATTTTCCCAAGTTTTATTTTCATATACACGTTCAGGCACTGCTTGTTTCAATAAATCAAGTTGGCAGTGTCCCACAATCAAATTGTAACCACCCTCCCTCAAGTCGGATCCAGCAATTAAATTGTGTGCATAGCGAGGCGTATTTAGACCCCAACTATCAT
>CANFCA010000070.1 GCA_947445045.1 Gallionellaceae bacterium | reverse complement strand
TATGTAAATCAAAGTGAGGCGCGGAATAGTGCGGAGAGTTTGGCGGGGAAGTTAGGGTTTAAGCCAATGGTGGTTTTGCCGTAGATTGGGTTAGCGGTTTTTTCGCGTAACCAGAAAAAATTACCGAAATTCATGCTCAACAATGGTTGGCCGAATTTTCTCCTTGGCAAGCATTGGTTGCGGCACATCTTTCGAAAATGCCAACTGCTAATTAGACTATTCCACCGTTACAGACTTCGCTAAGTTTCTTGGCTTATCCACATCCGTTCCTTTTTGCAGCGCCACATAATATGCCAACAGCTGCAATGGAATCGTGTGCAGAATGGGGCTGAGGTAACCTGCATTTTCAGGCATGTGCATGATATGTATGCCTTCAGCTTCTTTGATATGTGTATTGGCATCAGCAAACACATATAACTCTCCGCCTCGCGCACGCACTTCTTGCAAATTAGATTTCAATTTTTCTAGTAACGCGTCATTGGGCGCGACTGAGATCACTGGCATGTCTTTATCCACCAGGGCTAACGGCCCATGCTTTAATTCGCCCGCCGGATAAGCCTCGGCGTGAATGTAGGAAATTTCTTTAAGTTTCAACGCGCCTTCTGCGGCTATCGGAAAATGTAATCCGCGTCCTAAAAAAAGCGCGTTTTGCTTATTGGCAAATTTTTCTGCAAGCTTGGAGATTTGCGGTTCTAACTCCAATACTTTTTGTACTGCGCTAGGCAAATGACGCAAATCCTGCAGATGCTGCTGCTCAGCTTGCAACGATATACGTCCACGTTGTTTAGCCAAAACTAATGTCAGCAAGAACAAAGCGGCAAGTTGTGTAGTGAAGGCTTTGGTGGAAGCCACACCGATTTCAGGTCCCGCACGAGTCAGCATTCTTAACTTGCATAGCCGTATCAATGCGCTTTCCGGCACATTGCAAATTGCTAAGGTGTGCGTATGTCCCAGCGATTTTGCGTGATTCAACGCGGCTTGTGTATCAGCGGTTTCACCTGACTGAGAAATAACGATGACTAATGATTTAGGATTTGCGACACTAGTGCGGTAGCGATACTCGCTGGCGATTTCGACGTTGCACCGGATACCTGCAATTTCTTCCAGCCAATAGCGCGCCACTAATCCAGCGTGGTGACTCGTTCCACACGCCAGTATCAAAATGCTATCTACGTCAGCAAAAGTTTCCGCCGCTTGCGCGCCAAAAATTCCCGGCACTAACGATTGGCTGTTGCACACCGACTCCAAGGTGTCTGCCAACGCTTGTGGCTGCTCGTGAATTTCTTTTTGCATGTAATGCTGATACAAACCAAGATTAACGCTCTCATTGCTGAGTTCACTTAGCTGGACAACTCTCTCAACCCGCTTTCCGTTCGAATCAAAAATTTGATAGCTCTGACGACCCAGTTCAACTACGTCCCCTTCTTCGAGATATACTACTTTTCGCGTCTGCGCTAATAATGCGGACACGTCGGAAGCGATGAAATATTCACCGTCTCCGATACCTAGTAACAACGGACTGCCGCGTCTGGCACATACTAGTTGATTGGGATTATCACATGCAATCACACCTATGGCGTAAGCCCCAACTAACTCGGTAAGCGCTGACTGAGTTGCCGCTAGCAAAGTGTTACCATTTTTATAATGGCTGTGTATCAGATGTCCAATTACTTCAGTATCAGTATCAGAAGTGAATTCATATCCTTCTGAAGTTAAGCGTGTGCGCAAAGCTTCATAATTTTCAATAATTCCGTTATGTACTACAGCAATTAAATTTTTACTGATGTGCGGATGTGCGTTGCGCTCGCTAGGCACGCCGTGAGTAGCCCAGCGTGTGTGAGCAATGCCTAGCCATCCCTGAGTTGTAACGGCTTTTTTAGTCAAGTCAACCACACGTCCCGTGCTGCGAACGCGATCCAATTGCTTATCTGTAACGACTACCAAACCGGCTGAGTCATAGCCGCGATATTCCAAGCGCTGCAAACCTTCTAGCAATATTGGCACAACGTTGCGTTGTGCGATTGCTCCAATGATTCCACACATAATTTATTCCTGGGTAATGAATACTTTGATTTTAAAAGTGCTCAAATAACGTGGCTTATTTTTTTGACGGGTCTTTTCCATCCAGCAATCGAAACTTGTTTGCCGCGCGAGAGCGTCAGCTCTCCACTAGGCGCATCTTTGGTAATGGTCGAACCCGCGCCAATGGTTGCACCCTTTCCAACCCTTACAGGTGCAACTAACTGTGTGTCAGAGCCAATAAAAGCATCGTCTTCAATAATGGTGCGATGCTTATTTGCTCCATCGTAATTGCAAGTAATCGTACCCGCGCCTATGTTGACGCGGCTACCCACCGTGCTATCCCCGATGTAACTAAGATGGTTGGCTTTGCTGCCTTGTCCAATTTCACTATTTTTAATTTCGACGAAATTACCTACATGCGCATCGTCATGTAACTTTGTACCAGGACGCAATCGCGCATAAGGCCCAATGTGGCAGTTAGCACCCACTTTACTACTATCGATGAGACTATAAGCCAATATCTGTGTGCCCTTCGCGACTGTGGCATCTTTAATAATGCTATAAGCGCCTACTCGCACGTTGTCGCCAAGGTTAACCACACCTTCAAAAATACAGTCCACATCAATCTCAACATCTCGACCACACGTTAATTTTCCGCGCACATCAATGCGTGCAGGATCAGCTAAGGTCACACCGTGGGCTAACAATTTCGACGCTTCAACTTGTTGCCACGTGCGCTCCAATACTGCCAGCTGCGCCTTGCTATTGATCCCGTGGATTTCCCATTCATGCGCTGGTTGCACGGTATGCACCTCTACACCTTGTTGCACCGCCATGCTTACGATGTCAGTCAGATAAAACTCACCTTGTGAATTATTGTTCTGCAAATTAGCAAGCCAGTTGCGCAGCAACTTAGTCGGCGCAAGCAATATGCCCGTATTCACTTCGCCAATTTTGCGCTGCTCAGGTGAGGCATCTTTTTCTTCAACGATACTCTGCACTTCGCCTTTTGCATTGCGCACGATGCGACCATATCCCGTAGGATTTGCCAAATCTACCGTCAACAACACCAAGCCATCGCCCACTTGCTGCATATGCTGCAAGGTGTCAGCCTGCATCAATGGCACATCACCATACAACACCATCGTCAGACTTTCGTCAACGAGATGCGGCAAGGCTTGCTGCACCGCGTGACCCGTCCCAAGCTGCGGCTCTTGAATAACAAAATTCGCTGCGTATTGCTGCATAGCTGTAGGCACTGCTTCGCCGCCATGCCCATACACCACGCAAATCTGCTTGGGTTGCAATGCTACAGCGCAGTCCAAAACATGTTGAATTAAGGGCTTGCCTGCCAATGCGTGCAAAACTTTAGGCTTATCGGAATACATGCGCGTGCCTTTACCAGCGGCTAAGACAACGATGTTGAGAGGTTTCATACTCAGCTTTCTATGCAATGTTGAAGTATAGCAAAGGCTTTTAACGAAGGCCTTAGTGGAATATGTCCATCTTGCGGAATTTTTTGCGCTTACTACCCCTTGATTAGTTCTAAATGTTGCTATCTACTGCTTATAGTATAATGACAGTTATTCTTTAATACTAACCATAAGTGTTACTCTTGTTTCGCTAGCTTTTTCAAATTGTTATGAAGTTTTTTTTTCCATTTATTCTTTGCATTACAACCTTGCTAAGTGCGTGTGCAAATGCTCCGCGCCAGTTTGCGTCCAACGATTATGCTGCGGACTGTCAACGCTATCAACGCAGCAAAAATTTTGCAGCCGCAGAGTATGAATGCTATGCGGCTCTTACTAATGTTGATTGGGGCAATAATCCAAAAATTAAATCTCAACGATTGTTTAACTTAGGAATAGTCAAACAAGAGCTAGGTAAATTTTCCGAGGCTGAATTACTTTTTAAAGAATCTTTGCAAATTGAGGAAATGCTCTCAAGTCCACGAAAAGCTGTTGGAACAAGGCTTGTTGAATTATCCAGCACACTTGCGGGTCAGGACAAATGGGGGGAAGGAGCACCTCATCTTGAAAAGGTGCTACCTATTGCGCTTCAATTCTCCAAACAAGAGCGGTCACGCTTGAGCCAATTACTCTTACAATATCATCGGCATTTAACTACGATGAATAAGGCGGTTCTAGCTAAACAATTCAAAAATACAGCGGCTATGATCGTTGATAATGATACTTATACTTTCCGCAAATAGTATTTGCACAATTTTCATACACAAAAAAGCGGCCTAGGCCGCTTTTTGTATTTCTAGTAATCAGTAATCAATGACCACTATGTTTTCGTAACTGTTTTATTGCTGCTAGCTGTGCAATCGCTTCTGCCAGCTCAGCTTGTGCTTGTGCATAATCGATATCAGAAACACGATTTTTCATCGCTTCTTCTGCATCTTGTTTTGCTTGCAGTGCGCGTGCTTCGTCCAAATCATGCCCACGAATGGCCGTATCTGCCAAGATAGTCACAACATTCGGCTGCACTTCTAACATGCCCCCAGACACGTAAATCAACACCTCTTCAGCTTGGTCAGGCACTTTTATACGTACTGAACCTGGCTTTACGCGGGTCAACAAAGCAGTATGGCGCGGGTAGATACCTAACTCACCCATTTCACCAGGCACGACCACCACTTCGGCTAGGCCGGAGTAAATGGACGCTTCTGCGCTTACTACGTCAACATGAACGGTCATGGCCATGATGTCCTCTTAGTTCAGTGTTTTTGCTTTTTCAACGGCTTCTTCAATGCCACCAACCATGTAGAACGCTTGTTCTGGCAGGTGGTCGTAATCACCGTTTACAATGCCTTTGAAGCCTTTGATGGTTTCTTTCAGCGTTACATATTTGCCTGGGCTTCCAGTAAATACTTCAGCAACGTGGAAAGGTTGTGACAAGAAACGTTGAATCTTACGTGCACGTGCAACAGCTAATTTGTCTTCAGGAGCCAATTCGTCCATACCCAAAATCGCAATAATGTCGCGCAATTCTTTGTAGCGTTGCAGTGTCATTTGCACGCCGCGAGCGACGGAGTAGTGCTCTTCGCCAACGACCAATGGATCAAGCTGACGCGATGTAGAATCCAATGGATCCACTGCTGGGTAAATACCCAAAGAGGCGATGTCACGTGACAATACAACGGTCGAATCCAAATGCAAGAAGGTTGTAGCAGGAGCTGGATCGGTCAAGTCATCCGCAGGCACGTAAACCGCTTGAACCGAAGTGATAGAACCAACTTTGGTTGAAGTGATACGCTCTTGCAAACGACCCATTTCCTCAGCCAGAGTAGGTTGATAACCCACAGCAGAAGGCATACGACCCAACAACGCAGATACTTCAGTACCAGCCAAAGTGTAACGATAAATGTTATCAACGAAAAATAAAATGTCGCGACCTTCGTCACGGAATTTTTCCGCCATTGTCAGTCCAGACAACGCTACGCGCAGACGGTTGCCAGGTGGCTCGTTCATTTGACCGAACACCATCGCAACTTTGTCCAACACGTTGGAATCTTTCATCTCGTGGTAAAAGTCGTTACCCTCACGAGTACGCTCACCCACACCCGCAAACACTGACAAACCAGCGTGTTGCTTAGCGATGTTGTTAATCAGTTCCATCATGTTCACGGTCTTACCTACACCCGCACCACCGAACAGACCAACCTTACCACCTTTAGCAAATGGACAGATCAGGTCAATAACTTTAATACCTGTTTCCAGCAAATCAATGGATGGTGAAAGCTCGTCAAACTTAGGTGCTTTTTGATGTATGGAACGACGCTCGTCACATTTAATATCACCTGCGTCATCGATTGGGCGACCCAACACGTCCATGATACGACCCAACGTGCCTGCACCCACTGGGACAGTAATCGGGCTATTCGTATTCAACACTGACATGCCGCGCTTCAAGCCGTCTGAAGAGCCCATCGCAATGGTACGTACTACACCGTCGCCCAACTGTTGCTGGACTTCAAACGTGAGACCAGCCTCAGCGAATGCGCCGCCGTCTGAGCCTAATTTAAGCGCGTCATACACTTTAGGCACTTGATCGCGTGGAAACTCAATGTCAACCACCGCACCAATACTTTGAACAATCTTACCTTGAGCCATTTCTAAACTCCCCATCAAAAATAATTTCGTAAACTGCTTTTGCAATTAAAAATTTGTTAGCCTACTGCTGCCGCACCTAGAAGATTTGGTCTCGTCATAACGT
>CANFCA010000069.1 GCA_947445045.1 Gallionellaceae bacterium | reverse complement strand
TGCTGCTGACATTAGCGGCAACGCTGACGTTGAAGTGGTTAATCCAGATCACGTAATCGCACATTTGACTGCCGGTGGCAAGTTGGACATGCAGATTAAGGTCGAGCAAGGCCGTGGCTATGTATCTGCGATTTCGCGTCTCGCTCCGAATGAATCACGCGCAGTGGGTCACATTGCTTTGGACGCATCATTCAGCCCAGTTAGTCGTGTAAGCTACGCGGTGGAAAGCGCACGTGTTGAGCAGCGTACTGATTTGGATAAATTAGTTATTCATATCGAAACCAATGGCGCAATCGATCCTGAAGAGGCGATTCGTAATGCCGCTCGCATCTTGGTAGAGCAGTTCTCTGTATTTGCCGCACTTGAAGGTACTGAGCCAGTCGTTGAAAAGGTACAAACGCCTAAAGTTGATCCAATTTTATTGCGTCCAGTAGATGATCTGGAATTGACTCCACGTTCTTCAAATTGCCTCAAAGCGCAAAGTATCCATTACATTGGCGACTTGATTCAATACACTGAAAATGATTTGTTGCGGACTCCAAACTTGGGTCGCAAATCGCTTAACGAAATCAAACAGGTTCTTGCCGAGCATAATTTATCGCTGGGTATGAAGCTGGAAAATTGGCCAGTCGCTGCGGTTTAAGCGATTAGCAACTTATAGAAGTCAGGAAGGTACACCATGCGTCATCGTTCAGGTTTAAGAAAACTCAATCGTACTAGCAGTCACCGTTTAGCGATGTTCCGCAACATGACTGTGTCGTTGTTGCGCCATGAAGTGATTAAAACTACATTGCCTAAAGCTAAAGAATTGCGCCGCGTTGCAGAGCCAATTTTGACATTGGGCAAATCGCCCAGCTTGGCAAATCGCCGTTTAGCGTTTGCGCGTTTGCGTGATCGTGAAATGGTGACTAAGTTGTTTGACGAACTTGGCCCACGTTATGCAGCACGTAATGGCGGCTATTTACGCGTTCTGAAATTCGGTTTCCGTCAAGGCGACAACGCTCCAATGGCTCTGATTGAGCTTATGGATCGCCCAGCTGATGCCATTGCAGTTGATGCTGAGTAATTAAACAATAAGCACAAATGAAAAAACCGGATTTATCCGGTTTTTTCATTTGTAAGCGGCTAAAATGTTGGCACATAAACGACAAGGGAGAAAAATCATGGCACACTGGTTTGAAGATAACTCTTTATCAATAGGCAACACACCTATGGTGCGACTCAATCGTATTAGTGGTGGCGCACCTGCCACTATCTTGGCAAAAATTGAAGGGCGCAATCCAGCTTACTCGGTGAAGTGTCGCATCGGCGCGGCGATGATTGCAGATGCTGAAAAGCGCGGCTTACTTGGAGCGGGCAAACAGCTTGTTGAGCCGACCAGTGGTAACACAGGCATCGCGCTCGCATTCGTTGCTGCTGCACGCGGTATTCCACTGACACTCACCATGCCTGAAACCATGAGTATCGAGCGGCGCAAGCTGATGCTTGCGTATGGCGCGAAGTTGGTGCTTACCGAAGGTGCTAAAGGGATGAGTGGTGCGATTGCCAAGGCAGAAGAAATTGCTGCAACAGATCCATCTTATGTTTTGTTGCAACAATTTAAAAATCCCGCCAATCCGGCGATACACGAAGCAACCACGGGCCCAGAAATTTGGAACGACACGGATGGCAAAATTGATATTCTGATTTCGGGCGTGGGGACGGGGGGGACGATTACAGGTATCTCGCGTTACATCAAAAACACCCAAGGCAAAGCAATCACTTCGGTTGCGGTTGAACCCTCTGCAAGCCCCGTACTGTCGCAACAGCGTGCTGGCTTGCCGTTGCAACCCTCACCGCATAAAATTCAAGGTATAGGCGCGGGTTTCGTTCCCGATACTTTAGATATGTCAATGGTTGATGACATCGAGCAGGTCACCAATGAGGAAGCGGTTCTGTTTGCACGTAGGCTGGCAAGCGAAGAAGGCATCCTGTCTGGAATTTCTTGTGGCGCGGCAACTGCGGTGGCGGTGCGATTAGCCAAGCGTCCGGAAAATGCAGGCAAAACTATTGTGGTGATTCTGCCTGATTCAGGAGAGCGTTATCTCACTTCGATATTGTTTGACGGCATGTTTGACGACAAGGGCATAGCTGCTTAGAAAATAATGCATACGCGGCAGGAGGTTAATCTTCAATCTTGCCGCGTAATACTTTCAACGCACCGCGTTTTGTTTTTCCTTCTAAGCGTTTTTTCTTTGCGGTTCGGGTTGGCTTTGTTGCGAGCCGTTTCTTGTGGGAGAAGCACACACTGTTTATCAAGGTAGCGAGGCGAGCAAGCGCATCTTCGCGGTTTTTATCTTGACTACGATAGCGCTGTGCTTTGATGACAATCACACCGTCACTGGAAATGCGCCTATCCGCCAACTGCCTGAGTTCTTCTTTGTAGTCCGCTGGTAGTGACGATGCTTTGATGTCGAAGCGCAGGTGAATGGCAGTGGAAACTTTGTTGACGTTTTGTCCACCCGCACCTTGCGCACGAATGGCATTCAACTCGATCTCGTTGTCGCGTATCGCAAGGTGAGCATTTATTTCCAGCATGAAAATTATGCAGTTGTTATTTCAACACTTGCTGCAAATACTTCCCCGTCACGCTGTGCTTATTTTTGGCGATGTCTTTTGGTGAGCCTTCCGCGATGATGCGACCGCCGCCGTCGCCACCTTCTGGGCCTAAGTCAATCACCCAGTCAGCCGTCTTAATCACGTCGAGATTGTGCTCGATTACTACCACCGTATTGCCTTGATCGCGTAGTTTGTGGATGACTTTGAGCAGTAGCGCGATGTCATGGAAATGTAAACCTGTGGTGGGTTCATCCAGAATGTACAAAGTGCGTCCTGTGTCGCGTTTGGATAATTCGAGTGACAGCTTCACCCGTTGTGCTTCGCCACCTGATAGCGTAGTGGCAGATTGTCCGAGTGTGATATAGCCTAAGCCCACGTCCAGCAAGGTTTGCAGCTTGCGTGCGATAAGCGGCACGGCATTGAAAAATTCGTGCGCTTGTTCTACCGTCATGGCTAAAACCTGATGGACATTTTTGCCTTTGTATTGAATCTCCAAAGTTTCGCGGTTGTAGCGATGACCGTGGCACACATCGCACGGCACGTACACGTCCGGCAAAAAGTGCATCTCGACTTTGATGACACCATCGCCTTGGCAGGATTCGCAACGACCCCCTTTCACGTTGAATGAAAAACGCCCAGGCCCGTAGCCGCGTTCGCGCGCGGAAGGTACGCCCGAGAACAGCTCGCGTATCGGCGTAAATAGGCCAGTGTAGGTGGCAGGGTTAGAGCGAGGCGTGCGACCAATTGGCGACTGATCGACGTTAATCACTTTATCGAAAAATTCTAGTCCGGTGATTTCTGTATGTGCTGCGGCTTCTGTATTGCTTCGATACAAATGTTGCGAGACGGCAGGGTAGAGCGTGTCGTTAATCAATGTGGATTTACCCGAACCCGATACACCGGTCACGCAGACCAATAATCCCACCGGAAGATTGAGGGTGATGTCTTTCAAATTATTGCCACACGCTCCTGTAATCGTCAGCATACGTTCTGCATCGGGTGTCAGCATTTTGTCCGGCATCGGAATGCTGCGTCGTCCAGTCAGATAATCACCGGTGAGCGACTCCTTACTATCGCAGATTTCTTGCGGCGTACCTTGCGCAACAATATGTCCGCCGTGTTCACCAGCGCCCGGTCCCATGTCCACCACATAGTCAGCATGGCGAATGGCATCCTCATCATGCTCGACGACGATCACGCTGTTACCCATGTCGCGCAGCATTTTTAGCGTGTCCAACAAACGATCATTGTCGCGTTGATGCAAACCAATGGAAGGTTCGTCCAGCACATACATCACACCCGTTAAACCCGAACCGATTTGAGAGGCAAGTCGAATGCGTTGGGATTCACCACCTGATAAAGTTTCAGCGGAGCGTTCCAATGACAAATAATCCAGCCCCACGTTATTCAAAAAAGTTAAGCGATTGGCGATCTCATGCACGATCTTTTCCGCGATGGCAGCTTTGTTGCCTTGCAATTGCATGCCCTTAAAAAAGGTCAGCGTTTGTCTGAGTGGCATTGCACTAATTTCGTAAATATTTTTTTCAGCGACGCGCACATGACGTGCTTCGATGCGCAGCCGCGTGCCTTTGCATTCAGGGCAAACGCAGCCATTAAGATACTTGGACAATTCTTCACGTACCGTGGGCGAATCAGTTTCTTTGTAGCGCCGTTCAAGATTGTGCACGATGCCCTCGAATGGATGCTCACTTAACACCGACTTGCCGCGCTCGTTCAAGTTTTGAAAAGCAATATTTTCTTTTCCGCTGCCATACAACACCGCCTGTTGAATTTTTTCTGGCAGGCTTTCAAAAGATTGCTCCAAGTCGAAGTCATAGTGCTTGGCGAGGCTAGACAGCAATTGATGATAAAACTGGTTGCGTCTATCCCAGCCTTTAATCGCGCCAGAGCTCAACGACAAGGTAGGGAAAGCCACGACACGTTTGGGATCAAAAAAAGTGATGTTGCCAAGACCGTCGCACTTGGGACATGCGCCCATCGGATTATTGAAAGAGAACAAACGCGGCTCTAGTTCAGCCAATGAGTAACTGCAAATCGGGCAAGCAAATTTCGCCGAAAATAGATGCTCCTCACCGCTATCCATTTCCACCGCGATAGCGCGTCCGTCCGCATGACGTAACGCAGTCTCAAAAGATTCAGCTAGCCGTTGTTTGGCTTCCACATTGACTTTAAGTCGATCAACTACAATTTCAACAGTATGCTTTTTGTTCTTGTGTAACGTAGGCAAATTGTCCATTTCATAGACCGTGCCGTCCACGCGCAAACGGGTAAAGCCTTGTGCGCGCAGCTCGTCAAATACATCTAATTGTTCGCCTTTACGCCCCATCACCAGCGGCGAGAGGATCATGATTTTTGTGTCTTCCTGTAGAGCTAATACATGATCTACCATCTGCCCCACGCTCTGCGCACGCAACACCAAATCGTGCTCAGGACAATACGGATCGCCCGCACGCGCAAACAGCAAACGCAAATAATCGTGGATCTCGGTAACCGTGCCAACGGTGGAACGCGGATTGTGCGAAGTCGCTTTTTGCTCTATGGCAATCGCGGGCGACAAGCCTTCGATCAAATCCACATCGGGCTTTTCCATCAACTGCAAAAACTGCCGCGCATATGCGGAGAGTGATTCCACATAGCGACGCTGACCCTCGGCGTACAAGGTGTCAAAGGCAAGTGAAGACTTACCCGAACCCGACAAGCCGGTGATCACCACCAATTTATGGCGAGGTAAATCGAGGTTAATGTTCTTGAGATTGTGGGTGCGCGCACCGCGAATTCTGATTTGTTCCATGCTGACCGAGTAAGGTAAAGACCACCCGCGAATATACGCGAAATTGGATGCTGGGGCATCACCTGCTTTAGATGACTTTAAGGAATTCAGCTAAATGTGCAAGATCCATCAGGTTGGATGAGCTGGTTTTTTGCATGACGTGAGCACGATGAATTTCTACCGTTCGATAGCTGATGGCGAGTCGTTGCGCAATTTCCTTGCTGGTCAGTCCCTCGACAATCAGTACCATGACTTCGTGTTCTCGACTGGTAAGCGTTTCTAATCGTGAGCTGGCATGATGCAAATCTTCAGTATGTTTTTGCAGGATTGAGCATTGCTTCAATGCTTTGTGTATATGCTCAAGTAATACTAAACCATCCACCGGCTTAGTAAGAAAATCCATTGCGCCCGCCTTGATGGTGCGTACCGTCACTGGTATCGAAGCTTTGCCGGAGAGGAAAATGATGGGTAATCGAAAATTTCGCCTGATTAGTTCTTCTTGCAAGGTGGGGCCATCCATGTCAGGCATATCCACATCAAGAATGATGCACCCTAGCGTACTGGAAGAGCAATAATCAAGGAAACTTTTGGCATCGGGAAATGCTTGCACGACGTGTCCAGAGGCTTCGAGCAGCATGGTCAGTGAGTCTCGAACCGCTTCGTCGTCATCCACCACAAATACTCGGTTAACGATACTCATATTGCAAGCGGCAAAGTAAGGTGGAAAGTTGCCCCAGGAGTTTCCTGTGGGTCTATCCATAGCTGACCACCATTCGCTTCGATAAGTGAGCGACTGATGGACAGCCCCATGCCGATACCTTTATTTTTTGTTGTGAAGAAGGGCTCAAACAGTCGCTTGGTAACTTCGGCACTGACCCCGGGCCCATTGTCTCGGATTGTGATTTGTGCCACGTTCCCATCCTTAATCGTGCGTATGGTCACAATGATAGTGGGAATCG
>CANFCA010000068.1 GCA_947445045.1 Gallionellaceae bacterium | reverse complement strand
GAACTGATCACGGCACATTTTTCGAACATGTATCATGCCCTAAGCAACTCGCAATATTGGGTCAAAATTGAATATCTACTTTGGCTTAAATTGCCTATCCGGAATGGAGTCGAATTCAGACTAAATAATTTCCCATTTGCCACTTCATCCCAACCACAAATATTTCAAATAATCTGCTAAACAACATCTATACACCAACCCTCCTGCATCGTCTGATGAATTTGCGGCTGAGATGTTGCTTGATACTCAGAAATTTTTTGCTGTGCCTTTGCAATACTTGATTCATCAAGATGAAATTCCAAGCGCAAATCAAACTCACGTGATTCACCGGGTTGCAGAGTTTCAACCCTTCCCTGTGATTGTTCATACGAACGAGGATTGGGGTAGTTCGTGCCCGGCTCTAGCCCAGTGACATAGCCATCACGCATTGAGGCGGTGTTTTTCCACAACGTGAAACATGGCAATTGGGTGAGATCGAAATGTACACTGACCCCCAATGTACCCGCCGCATTGTGCAATAACACTTGCGATTGATCCGCTCCATTGCCAAGCAAGTCCATGAAATAAACTTGTTCACGAAAGCCTACTTCGGGCGCAGAAATTTTCGACCATGCGCTGACCCCTTCTTCCGCACGATGCGTGCGTGGTACTAAAGTTTTAACAGGGGCATAAACTTCTGCTCCAGCTCCAATTAAAGGCGCACCAAAGTTGATGTGATACAGCAATTGAAATTCGCCAACCGTGTCGGATGTATTGGTGATTGTGTCGTGAATGACAATTTCGCTAGAGTTCAGCTTGGTAGTCACTGACGCGCACAACTCAAGTTTTTGAAATTTGAAGCGTGATTCTTCGATGCAACCGTCAACTCGAATCCCGCCATTGTTGCTATCCACGCTTGCTGCCACTTTGTATGCAGGCAGGTTGGCAATTTTCCCATGTAGCGGATATTTTAATTTTCCTTGGGTATCAAATTCAGGTGCGCCATTGCTTTCCAGTCCACAACGGCACAACAACTCATCGAAGCCGCCCAGCCAACCCAAGCCGCTTTCATCATGAATAGACACAAACTTAGGATGCACAGGGCCGCGCACAGGTGATTGCCAACCTATCTCAATACCATCTAACCAAACCTTCCAGATGCCCATGCCGCGTTCAGGCAATAACCAAAACTTCATGCGGCCATTATCCACTTCGATAATTTCCATTCCGCCACGCAAGCCGCCGTGCAAGCTGCGTTTGGTCACGGAAAATGCCGTCGTGCTGCTGGATACATCAGCCTGACTTAGGATCAATTCGCCAACGTTGTTTAGTTCATCACCGATCATGACCTTTACTGGGCTAACCACGACTTATATCCTCTTTGAGTTAGCAGTGCATCGACTTCATCAGCTGAAGGGGGATAAGGACCGGCTTGTGTAGCTGCCAGTGCTGCCGTTGCCGCCGACAATTGAAGATGGGCGATATTATTTGCTGTCGGGCGCAACAATAAGCTGACCATCCAACCGCCCATCGCCGCATCACCGCAGCCCACCGTATCCGCCACAAAAATCGTAAATGCGGCTTGCTCAACCACCTCTGAGCCGTTGAACAGCGTCATGCCCATCGCACCGCGTGTAAGCAATATCTGCGCGGTTGGTGCTAAAGCACGTAGGGTTGCCAAACCATCCGCTGGACTCAATCCGGGAAATATGCCGATCAAATCATCGTCAGAAACTTTTATATAGCTAGCGAGTGATGCGATGGCGCGAAACGTTTCGGGATAATCTGGTGTGACTGCCATGCTGCGATAATTTGGATCAAACGCGATTTTCTTACCAGCCGATTTTGCAGCACCCGCTTCCGCCAGTAATTTTAAAGAAAGTGGCTTGCGCATCATACTAATACCACCAAACTGCACCACATCAACCGCTTCTCGCCATCCTGCTGGCAATAGACCGGGATTGAAATGTAGATCAGCGCTATCGTTACCGATGAAAAAATACTGTGGTGGATGTTGCGAAGGTACTATCGCGAGCAACGGTGCTGCATCAATGCGTTGTAGAAAACGTCCGTCCAACCCTGCAGCTGCTCCTTCGCTTTCGAGCTGATCTCCGAAAAGGTCTGTACTCACCGCACCAGCAAGGGCAGTCGGCACACCTAGTTTGGCACCCACACGTGCTGCATTCCAAGATGCACCACCGGGAACAGCCAACCACCGACCGTCATCCTGCCGAAGCATATCGGTCAGGGCTTCGCCGAATACAACGTACCGAGGGAAATTATTTGTCATGATTTTTTAAAACTAGATTGAACTGCTACGTCTCACGAAAAACCGAAATAGCCGTTAATAAATCGGTTGCGCCGGGCACGTTATCAGGACTCACTGCGCCCGTTATCAGCCCGACAATTTGTTCCGGGTTGGAGTCTTTTTTTAGCACTGAGGCAACGATGCGACCTTGACGAAATACCCAGATGCGATCGGCCAAATCGAATACTTGGCGCAGGTTATGACTAATGATAATAAGCGGCACGCCGCGTGCTTTTAAGCCTTTGATAATCTCTTCAACGCGCGCCGTTTCTTGTATGCCCAACGCGGCAGTCGGTTCATCCAAAATGATCATTTTTTTGGCGAAGCCTGCGGCACGCGCAATCGCCACACACTGACGTTGCCCACCGGACATGCCACGCAGTGTTTCGCTCATGTCTTGAATTTTCACACCCGTAGTCGCCAACATGTTGACTGATTCTTCACGCATGGCTTTGTGATTGAGTATCGACAACGGCCCTAAATTAACCAGCACTTTTTCTCTACCCAAAAATATATTCGCGGGCACATCCAAATCTTCAGCCAGTGCCAGTGTTTGATACACCGTCTCAATACCTTGGTCGCGCGCATCTAACGGTGAATCAAAATTAACCTCTTTGCCATCGATGCAAATTGTTCCATCATTGGGTTGCTCCACACCCGTTATCAGACGCACGAAGGTGCTTTTCCCCGCGCCGTTGTCACCGACTATCGCTGCATGTTCACCTGGCGCTAACGCAAAATTTGCTTCAGTCAACGCCTTCACACCTCCGTAGTGCTTGGTGAGTCCGCGAATTCTTAATACAGGAGTTTGGTTACTCATTTTCATCCCCTATCTATTTGCGCAGTAAACGTTTGCGACGGATTACGTCGATCCAAACTGCGATAATCACTACCGCACCGATTGCCATCATTTGCTTAAATTGCGAGATTTCCAGCAGGTTCATACCGTTGCGGATCATAGTGATTAAAATCGCGCCGAGCAAACTGCCGATGATGCTGCCGCGACCACCGAACAATGACGTGCCGCCCAGTATCACCGCAGCAATCGCATCCAACTCAAACATTTGCGCCATCTTGCCGCTGGATGAATCCATGCGACCGATTAGCACCAGCGCGGCTAACGCACAGCACAATCCTGATACGACATACACGCCGAGTTTGTACCAGCGAATGTTGATGCCGACCTGACGCGCACCCATTTCATTCGAGCCGATGGCGTAAACATAACGACCCAATTTGGTGCTGGATAAAACGAATGACATGCTCACGTAAAACAACACCATCACCACAATCGGCATGGGTATCAAACCAAATAATTCACCGTAGCCAATGAACGGAAATGGCTCTGGCATACCCGACATATCAAAGCCGCCCGTCGCGTCAAAGGCCAGCCCGCGCCACAGTGTTAAACCACCCAAGGTGACAATAAATGAAGGGATGCCGACGAAGGCAACCAAGTAGCCATTAAACAAACCCACCCCTGCGCCAATCGCAAACGCGGCGAGGATAGCGAGGTAGGGATCTATGCCCAGCTTCACCATCATGTAACCTGCCATCGCACCGGCTAATGCGGTTAACGCACCCACCGCGAGATCAACGCCACCGGTCAAAATCACGAAGGTCTGCCCGCCTGCTAACAAAGCCACCACTGACGCTTGCACGAGGATGTTGCTGAGGTTACGACTGTTCAAAAAATAGGGCGATGCGATAGACAGCAAAACACCGAGTACCAATACGGCAACGAGTGCGCCGTACCATTCTTGTCGTGTGAGATATTTCATATTGATTCCTTGAAAGACAAGGTGACTGGGAGAGTGCAGCCACCTTGATTTTTAATGACTCAGGAAAATCATTTCACTTTCATGAACTGCGCTACGCCAGAATCTTTGGCGAACTTGTCCACGTTAGAAGGTAAAACCAAAAATGCACCCGTGTCGATACGCGCTTCTACCTTTTGTTTCTTAGCAGCTGCAATCGCGGTTTCCACACCAACCGCACCAATCTTCGCCAACATTTGCGCAGCGTTCGCTTGCTGCCAACCTTGCTTCATCATATCCAAACCGCCTGGTGAACCATCGAAGCCGGCCAATTTAATTTCGCCAGGTTTAATGCCTGCACCTTTCATCGCCGCCACAGCACCTAATGCACCACCATCCCATGCGCAAGCAATCAACTTAACGTCGCTATTGGCACGCAAGCTAGATTCCACGCCGTTTTGCGCTTGAGTCTGATCCCACGTCGTAGAGACTTCGATGATTTTTGCATGAGGACGTTTTGCTTTCAGTGCATCAACAAAACCCTTTTTGCGTTCTTGACCTGTTGATTGACCTAGGTCGCCCGTGATGTAAATCACTTTATCGCCATCTTTGATCTGACCCGCAGCCCATTCCCCTTGCACGTTTGCAGCCTTGATATTGTCGGTTGCCACATAGCTGGTGATTTTAGAACCTGTCACATTGGTATCCACTGCAACGACAGGAATGCCCGCCGCCAACGCACGATTTACTGCGGGTGAAATACCTGCGCTATCAACAGGTGCAATCGCAATCGCGTCAACCTTACGCGTAATCATGTCTTCGACGATAGCCAGTTGCTTGGACAGCTCGCCTTTTTCTGCCGCCAACTCGATAAACTTCACCCCTGCTTTTTTACCTGCCTCTTTTGCACCGCCGTTAATCAGCGTCCAACCTTCATTGGTATTGCCATTGGTGATGTAAGCGATAGTCAGTTCCGCGTGCGCAACCGACATCAAGCTGACCGAAATCAAAGCAACCGCCAAGCGGCTCACTACATGTTTGATATTCATTTTATTGCCCTCGTGTATTTAAGTGATCTCATGCACACGCCTAATAATGGGCGTGTGCAGAAAAACGTTTTGACTGGCTAACAACGATGTTTAGTTGTTAACCGAAGTGCTGCTTACCACCAAACTTCGATTTGTGCGCCAGTAGTGGTAGCGGAAGTGCGCCCACCTGCACCAAAGCTAGCTGCATTTGCAATAGCCGCATCTGAATTCCAGTTGGCTTGAGTCACATAGAAACGCAACTCAGGGCGTGACCAAAAATCCGAACCCAATGACAATGTCGGCGCAATCGTAATCTTGTTAAGTGTTTGCTTGTTGCCTCCATCTGGCGTGCGGCTATTCATACCGGCCTCAACCAACATTTTGAAGTTGTGCGACAGCGCGTAAGAAATACGCCCCCCCAAAGTAATGTCCTTGGTGTTTTTGCCATCATTTGCGCCGCCATCATCCTTGGCATTTTGCACTACGGCTAATGCCTGGCCACCAAACATGCCACTTTGCCAGTTGATAGAATCGCCGATTCGGTTACTCTTTTTACCCGGTTGATCTGTTCCACCAGTTGCGACATCACCCAAGCCAAGAAATTGACCATTTAGCCCTGCGTGACCACTTGCAGTTTGCAAGAACAAAGTGTTGGTCAAACCCTTAACCAAAAAGTCAGATTGGTTATGGGAGATGCCAATGCCCGAACCTGGTGAGCCTAGTACGTAATTACCACTAACCACTGTACCTAGTACACGCACTACACCGCCTGCGTTACTTTGGATTTCAGATAAGTCCACGTTCACACGGCGTGCGTTATTTTGCACAGAGTTTTTATTATCCAAAGATCCGCCATTGAATACGCCCACACCCAATTTAGCAAAGCCTAGGTTGTAATCGGTCATACCCGCGCCAAAGTTGATACCGTAATCCATAAAGAAATGATCGACGATATGCACGTCTTGAATACGCAAACGACGTTGACCTGCCCAGAATTTAGCTGCTGGCGCGAAATCCAACCCAGTCATTTCAGCGTAAGCTTGGTTTGCGCCGAATGAGCCATTCCATACTGTAGGCATGTAGTCCATGCTCCACTTCATACCGTTGCCTACATCAAACGTTTTGCGCAGCTCTAACTCAAAACCATTGTCTCCTTCATTACCAAGGCGAAATTTTTGCATGTCGCCACCAAGTGAATAACCACCACGAGGCGTGCCACTAAATACACCACCACGTGTATAACCTGTCGCCTCTAAGCCACCTGTGCCTGCCATATCAGCTGCCATTGCTGGCACGCTGGCAGCCAACAGTGCGCCTACTAACGG